>JAQVHY010000040.1 GCA_028695935.1 Desulfobacca sp. | reverse complement strand
AGGCCACCGGGGTCAAAATCCCCTCGCCCGTCCGGCCCAAAGAGGACAATGCGGTGCCAAAGGATACTCGCGCCCATGCAACTAGCTAATATATCTACCTTTCACAAAATCGACTGTAGAAGATGAGTCAAACCTAATTAGGGTTGCTGAGGATACGCAGGAAGGCCAAACCGAATTTTAGGCTAATAGGTGCTTAAACCTTAGAAAATCAGAGAGGAACTCAGGTGGGGAATGACCAGCCAGTTCTTTCGGGATCACCTCCAGCTGTTCTAGTCGGCCCGCATTTATTATCGAAAACCGATCCCCCATGAAAAAAGCCTCGCCCTGGTTATGGGTCACATAGATTGTGGTTATTCGGGTTTTCTGCTGAATATTTTTAATTTCCTGTAATAAGGTCTCCTTGGTCAGCAGGTCAAGGTTGCTCATGGGCTCATCCAGGAGCAGCACTTTAGGGGACGGCGCCAAGGCCCGGGCCAAAGCCACTCGCTGCTTTTCACCGCCGCTCAGATTTTTGGGATATCGCTGCACCAGATGACGGATAACCATCAAATTTAACATCCGCTCCAGTCTGGCCTCGATCTCCTCGACTGGCCGTTTTTGGATCTTCAAGCCATAGGTGATATTAGCAGCGACATCCAGGTGAGGGAACAGGGCTAGCTCCTGAAATACGTACCCGATACCCTGCTGATTAACTGGGACCCTATCCACCGGCCTGCCATCGAATAATACGGAGCCGTCATAAGGAATCAACCCGGAGACGACGTTTAGCAAGGTGGTTTTACCAGCCCCGGTCGGCCCCCAAAGCACCATAATTTCCCCACTGGCTATCTTTAAATTTATGTTGCGACAGATGAAATTGTTAATATTCCGCAGTTCAATCGTGGGCATACTATCTCCATTTGGCGGTGAGTCTGTGCTCCAAATAGATAAAGAACCTCTCAAAGGCAAGACACATCACCGAGAGCACCATCAAGCAAACGATGACAATATCGATCCTGATCAGACTTTCGGCTCTCATCAGCAGCGCCCCGATTCCAGTGGGAATGGCCACCATCTCCGCGGCGATTATCACCCGCCAGGCCATCCCGGCCTCCAGTCTTAAGCCGGTAAAGATATTGGCCAGCGCCAGTGGTAAAAGTATGGTACTCAAGATTTTGCTTTCCGACGCCCCTAAGGTTTTAGCGACATTAACCAGATTTTTATCCACGTTTTTGATACCGGTGACCGTGTTATAGAGCACCGGAAAGAATGAACAGATAAATATTATCATTATCGGCAGCATCTCACTTATACCACACCACAGCATCAGAATGGGCAGCCAACCCAGCGCCGGGATCGGGTAAAATAAGCTAAATATGGGATGAAAGGTTTTATTGATGAAGTCCTTATAACCCATCAAGATGCCTATGAACAGACCGGCAATCGAGCCGGTAGAAAAACCGATCAGCACCCGGACCAAACTCCTTAAAAAATTTTCTGGCAAAACCCCAGTGGCCGTTAGATGATAAAATTCCTGTAACACTTTAGTAAAAGGCGGAAAAAAGAAATGACCGGGGATTAGTTCCAGTCGAGTGGCCAGTTCCCAGATTAATAAGAAAACGAACACCGGGATCACACTATAAGCGGCTTTGATCTTTTCCATCGCCTAACCCTCTGGCCTGGTGGTTGTCCTCTCTGGCAGCCTGGCCAGGTAAAACGATAAACGCTGAGCAGCGGGCAAAGCTTAAATCAATAAACTCCTCGGCCGGGAAGGCTTCTTTTATGTAGCCTAATTCTACACAGGTATCTATGGCTTGCTGGATGTCTGTCGCTTTTATCTCTGTAGTATTAGTCAGGCTTAAGGTCAAAGATTTCAATATCACGGGCGGGGTAATCACTAGCTTGGCAGCTACAGCAATAGCTTTGACCGGAAATAGCTTTTTCCCGGCCACCTGTAATTCTCCGGCCACAATCTCTGCGGCTTCGGCAGGATGAGCGTTAATGAATTGCGTGGCCCGGGCGGTAACCTTTACCAGTTTTTGCACTATCTCCGGATACTCTTGGATGAGTTCTTCCCTTACCACCAAAACACTGCCCGGCATATCCGGCCAGAGGTCGGAGGCGCTTAATAATTCCTTAAACCCTAATTCTTTCGCCATAGTAGGGAATTGTTCGCAGATAAACGCCGCATCCAGTTGCCCCATTTTAAGGGCCAGCAGCAGTTGGGGTGGATTCATCCTTCTGACTTTATCCAGTAACAGTTTTTTATCCAGGTGATATTTGACTATCATTTTGTGCAATAATGCATCGACCGGGCTACCTTCGCGGTTGCAACCGATCCGAATGCCTTTCTTTTTTAGATCGTCGATAGTTTGGACGCGTTTAGGGTCAACTACCAAACCATAGCCGTATTGGTGGATTCCCGCGACAATCTTAATGGGCACTTTGGCATTAGCCCTGGCATTGATAGCTGGAATTAAACAGGTATAAGCGGCATCAATATGGCCCTGAGTCAGAGCCGCGGCCAGAGCCATACCGGTTATAAAATTTTCAAAATTATCAATGATCAGTCCTTCTTCCTGATACCAGCCTTGTTGATTAGCGAGATGCGCACAGGCCGAATGGGTGGTAAATTCGACCGCGATGGTCAACGGCTTGGTTTGGGTTTTGCTGATGTCTTTGTTTTTGGATAATTTTTTAGTTGTTTCGGCACCAGAGGTGACTATCGGCTTTCCCGGTGCCTTGGAGTTTAGGCCCCAGACCGCATAGAAAAATACCAATGTAGCCAATATCGAGAGTTTTATATATTTTTTCATCTATTTTTCCTTTTAAATTAAAGGAGCTTATAGCTAAATTTGTCCTGCACCTGGAGGAAAATCCAGTTGGCTGCCACACCACTGGCCAGTTTTTTGACAAAATCACCGGGCCAGAAATGTCCGTAGCCCAACTGGACTTCCAGCCCCGGGAAAGGGGTGAGGTATTTGCCGATCCCAGTTATAAAGGAAATAAGACATTATTTTTAATTATGTCTTTTAAAGCATAATTAAGGTCAAAAATCAATACCAAAATTTATTATGACAATTTCCAGATCATAAGGGGGGCGCGGTGACGGTCACGTCCAACCTGCCGGGGCCAGATGGTGGGGTAGGGCTTCCAGACTATCAGCCCCATGAACACCCAGGTTCGTTTTTCCGGCGATAAGCTGGACAGGCAAACAAAATGGACTTCTCCTTACCGAAAAGACTGGTAAAACCAATATCCCAACCCGGATCCCAGCGCCAGGCTGAAGAGGTTTTCTACCATCCCGCCGGTACGGAAATTTAGCGGACTCCGGAATCTTTTGTTATTCGGCCAGAGCAGCGGCACCCCTTCGGTGGTGCACCAATCGGCCAGCAGATGACTGACATAGCCGATGGCAAAGGCTATGAAATAAGGGGACCAGCCCGGATACATCTTGCTCCCCGCCGCGACGCCCAACCCGACCAGCAGACAGGCCAGGAGAGAATGAGTGGGGCCGCGGTGCCGGGCCCAGGCCGATACCGTGCGCGACACCGGCCACAACCGCCGCCCTAAATAACTATGGGGACTATCAAGGTCAGGCGTTAAACTCCCCAAAGCCGCCGCGGTCAGGCAATTCACCAAATCAGAACGCGGTCCCCCGGTGCCCAGCGCATAATCGGCCGCCAGATATAAACCCAGACCAACGATTACATGGTTGCGTCCCAGCATCTTAGTTGCCTCGATCTAGCTAATACCCGCCAGTTGCGCGGTGATCAACAACCTCACCTGGAAAGACGTGGATTATTAACCCCGCACCATCCCTCTTAGGGCGGTCCGCGGCTCCTGGATTGCAAGCCATCGAATAGGCGAAGGTCATGTGCTTTTGCAGGTCTCCGGGTAAAGTGGTATGGGGTTGGAAATGAGGGCTTATAACTTATTGATTTTTGGTGGCGAGGCCCAGAATCGAACTGGGGACACGCGGATTTTCAGTCCGCTGCTCTACCGACTGAGCTACCTCGCCTTGGGGGTTATCTGATATATAATATATTTAGATTATATTTTTCAACCTAAAATTCGTCATTGTCAGATCTATTATCCTCATGCTATCGTAGGGCGTAAAAAAAGCTGAGGGCGGTGCGGTTGGACTTCCGACCAGCACGTTAATCATATGCGGAAATGCCTGATTGTTGATGCTCCAGATTCGGACTACCAGGGACTGGCAACTATCCTGGCCGGGGCCGGTTATGATGTCTTGCCCCCGGCTCAGGGTGAGGCGGCCCGGTCAGTAGCTTTGCAGTTACGCCCTGATGTTATTTTGTTAAATATCCAAACTGAGGTGGGTCTCAAACAGTTCCGTACCCTAAAAGACCAGGAGGCGACCCGGCAGATTCCCATAGTTTTAATCCTGGAGCGCTTTGCCGAAGACTACGCGGCCCGCGGTTTAGAAATTGGGGCCCACGATTTTATCGTTAAACCCTTTCAAGCCGCGGAAGTTGTGGCCCGGGTAGGAGTAGCCATCCGCCTGCAAGAGGATGAACGTCGCATCCAGTCCTTGCACCGGCGCTATGGCGAACTCTTTAGCGGCATTTCCCCGTACCATTTTACTATTACTCGGGAAGGGCGGTTGATCGATTATAGTCCTTCCCTGTTAGTAATGTTAGGCTATGAGGCCCAGGGTGACGCCTTAGAATTATATGACGTCCAAGATTTCTTTGCAACGCCAACGGATTATCGGCAGTTTCAAGCCCTCCTGGCCCAGAAGGGGGCGGTTGATAATTGGCTGACCAGCTTCCGACGCCAGGACGGCGCCCAGATAACGGTATTAGTCAATGCCCTGATCGTCCAGGAGCAACCGGAGCTGATATTTGCCTATGTCCGGCCCACAACGCCTACCACTGCTCAAGAAAAGCAGACCCAAGAACTGGCTCAGGAACTGGTGGCGCGGCCTTCGATTCGGAAATTCATGATCGACCTGATTCCCCGTCTGTTGCCCTTTGCCGAAAATTTGCTGTCGCTTTTGAAACCCAGCGATTTATTGGGAGGACATTATAAGAAGGAGAGAAAACTGGGCCAGGGCAGTTTTGGAGAGGTGTGGCTGGTGCGGGATACTGAAGCCTTGGAAACAGATCGTTGTTACGTGGCCAAGATTCCGTTTTCCAAGTCGTACAACAAAAAATTCCGTCAGGAAGGCGAGATCATTCAGAAATTGGCTCCTCATGCCGGAGTCGTGCGACAGGTGGATTATGTCGAAGAACATGGGCGACTGATTCTCATCCAGGAGTATGTCGAGGGGCCGACCCTGCAAGATCTGCTGGTCGAGGACCTGCCGGAGGCCCTCAAAGAACGGATTATCATGCAATTAATCGATATTGTCACCCATGCCCACCAGCATCAGGTGATCCACCGCGATATTAAGCCCAATAACATCATCGTTACCCCCGATGGCATCGTCAAACTGTTGGATTATGGCGCGGCCAAGGAACTTAAAGATCGGGATATCAGCGCCACCATGGTCGGTTCGCGACCCTTTATGGCTCCGGAACAGATCATGGGCAAAAGTGAGAAGCGCAGCGATATCTGGGCCCTCGGAGTGATCATGTATCTGCTTTATACCGGGCTGTTACCGTTTTACGATGAGCTGGAAAAGACCTTAATCGATCTGATCCTCTATCAGGAACCGGTGCCTCCCCGGCAGGAGAACCCGGAGATTCCCGACGCCCTTGAAGCTATCATACTTAAATGTTTAGCTAAAAAGGTAGAGGAGCGCTATACTGAGGCCTTGACTTTAAAGGAAGATGTACGCCGCCATTTCCCCGATTTTGGCCAGCAACCCTGGGATCCGGCTCTGAGTAAGATCTTATCAAGGCAAGACTATTTTTAAGGCCTTTAGGGCGCAATAAATTGCGCCCTAGCCGGAAGGGAAAATATTTTCTGAAGGCAACTTGGAATCAGCCGTATTCCTGGAATAAGCGGGCTGGCAGTTCCAACGCCAGGCGCTGGACCAGACGTTCGTGCATTTGGCAGGCTGCCTCGATGGTTTCCGTATGGATGACCAGGTCGGGATGCTTCAGGCTCCGGGGCCAGTACAAAAAATTAGCTGTGAACACGGCGGTTTCGAAGCTCTCGGGACTTTTGCGAATGGTCGAAATTACGTATCGCCGACCGGTAGGTCGATTCTTGATTTTTTTAAACAGTCCGGCCATGAAAGTTATGGTTCTCGGGCCACCCTAATTTGAGCCTTGACCTGGCGTTCCCGGGCAGAGGTCTGTTTCTTGGCTTTAGTGCGGACCTGGTATTTTGAATTAGAGGAACGGCTACGAACTTTCTTAGTCTCTTTTACCGAGACAATTGAAGCCTTTATCGGCGTACTGCCTTGACTGGAGGGACGGCGGGCCACCCGTTTGGAACTCTTGCTCTGGCGGTGGCGCTTAACATACTTCTTTTTAGCGCGTGATTTTGATTGACCCTGGGCATAGGTGGGGCGGCGATGACAGAGTTTTTCCTCTGCCGGAGCTAACTTGGCTATGGGGGTGCCACAGAGTTCAAAACCCTTTTCAATTAACACGCGGCGATCAGCCCACTTGTTGGCGGTGTTACTGCCCATCACCGAGATAATGAGGCGCTGTCCCTGATGCTCAAACACCCCGACGTAGGTGTGTTGGGAGGCCCTGGTAAAGCCGGTTTTGCCGCCTTGCGCATAGGGAATGGTAAAAAGGAAGCGGTCATGATTGTATATGCCCCGCTCGCCGTTGAATTCATAGTTTTTAGTGCCCATGATCTGGGCAAAAGTCGGGTTAGTCATGGCCCGCCGCATAATCAGGGCCATATCCCGAGCCGTGGAATATTGATCTTCAGCCGGAAGCCCGGAGGCATTTTTGAGATTAGTCCGGTAGGCCCCCCATTCCCGGACCCGTTTGGTCATATATTGCGCAAACCGGCTTTCGGTACCGCAGACTTTTTCTGCCAAGGCCCGGGCCGCATCGTTTCCTGAGGCCATTAATACGGCGTGGAGTATTTCTTTAACCGTATAAGTCTGTCCGGCCCGAATATAGACTTTTGAGGGTGGAGCGGAGGCGGCGTACTTGCTTACTGGTACTTTGTCATCTAAATCAAGGGTGTTAATGGCGGTGAGGGCGGTGACAATCTTCAAAGTGCTGGCCGGAGGATGTAACTGATCAGAATTATAGCTTAACAACAACTTACCGGTGTCAGCGTCCATGATCACATAGGACTTGGCTGAAACTGGCAACTCTAGGTATGCATTAGCCCTGCCGATGGTTAGAATAATGGCTAACAGCGGGAGTACTCCGATAGTCCAACGGGGCATGCGTCCCTCCTTCCGGCATCAGGGGTTTCCGGTTGTTAGTGGGCTATTATAAGATACAGATTGGTCGTCTGTAAAGGGAAAAAGGGCTAATTGGCTGCCAGTGGCGACGGAAGCGGCGGTAATTTAACTTTAAGTCTTTGGCCTGACAGGATAAGTAAAGCTTTCCGGCAATTCCCTTTAGCCCAATTAAATGGCTCTGATTGGTGGTCCAACAAACTTCAGACCCTTATCACTAGCGGCGAACCAAGCTGCTGATCAGATGTATGAATCCCATAATGGCCATTGCCGCAAAAGCCCGGTGGAAATTGGATAATTCCAGACCGACCCCAGGGGTCAGGGAAGTCTGGTGCTGGTGACCCCAGGCAAAGACGGTGACAATCAGGGTAACTCCCGAAAGGCTGCCGATATTTTTTAAGGCGGTGATGGTGCTGGCGGCCAGACCGACCAGGTCAGGTTGAACCCCACGCAATACCTCATTCAGATTGGGGGCGTGGAACAGGCCGAATCCGGTGCCGATAATGGCCAATCGGATAGCCAGACCGAAGGTGGAAGTTTCCAGATCGGTGAACAGAAACAAACCTATACCGGCCAGGATTAAGCCCGCGGATATACGCAGGATAGTGAGATTACCCAGGCGATCGGCCAGAAAGCCACCCAGCGGGGCGATGGCGCCACTGGTGACGCTCATCACTGCCAGGATGAATCCGGTCTGATCAGGGGAGTAATGATAAATCTGCTCCAGAAAGAAAGGCAGGAGGAAAAAAATCCCCAGAACCGCGGCCGGTGCTACATAGGCCCCAGCCGCTTCCAGATAGAAAGCCCGGCGGCGCCAGAGCTCGGGATGGAGCAAAGGAAAAGTTTGGCGACGTTCCAGGAATATTAATAGCCCAAAAAATATTCCGGCCAGGCCCAACATTAACAGCGTGCGGCTATTTTCTAACCCCATATCGCTCAGGCGACCCAGGGCCAACAATAAACATCCCAGACTTCCGGCCAGGGTCAGACTGCCCCCTAGATCAACCGCCTGCCAATTCCAGGCGGCTCCGGATGAGAGCCGGGCCAGGGGGCGGCCCCCTACCAGCAGAGTCAGGCCACCGATAGGGATATTGATAAAAAAAATGAAAGGCCAACCCAGGTGTGAGGTAATCACGCCTCCCAGGGGGGCGCCTAAGCTGATGCCACTGGCAAAGGCAGTGGAAAATAACCCTAAGGCCAACCCTCGTTCTCCTTCCTGGTAAGACAGGGCGATGAGTTTAGGGGCCAGTCCCAGCATCAAGGAGGTCCCCAGACCTTGAACGGCCCGAAAAACCACCAGCCCGAGCCATCCCTGACTCAGGCCGCAAAGCGCCGAGGCGCTGGTAAACAATAATATGCCTAAAAAATAAAGTCGTCCGGGGGCCAGCAGGTCCCCTAACCGGCCACTGGTCAAGAGGAACGAGGCATTGGTAAGGAGATAGGCCACCACTACCCAGGAAATTTGCTCTAGGGAGCAAAGTAAGTCCGCGGCAATCTGGGGCAGGGCGATGTTGACAATGCTGATGTCCAGGGTTGACATAAAGGCCCCCATACAGGCGGCCCACAACACCCGGCGGCGCCCGGGAAGCCCTGTTCCCGGGGTAGTGGCGGCGGAGAGCATTCTCAGCTTACAGCGGCTAATTCCTTTAAATAATCAGCCGGGGGATGGAAACCGACGATACGGCGCTGTTCCTCGCCCTGGGAAGATAAGATCAGGGTGGTCGGCGCGCCTTTGACATCAAACTTTCGGACCACTTCCATATGGCTCCGTCCTTCCAAACGGACCGGAATAAAACGATTATTGATCTCCTCGATTACCTGGGGATCGGCGTGGATTTCTTTATGAAGACGGGCACAATGAGGGCAGCCATCCATATATAACTCTAAAAGTATAGGTTTATTATCCGCTTGGCCCTGGGCCAGTCCGGTCTGCCAATCGGTTAGCCAATTGATCTCGGTCATACATTTTCCTCCCTTGCCAATTTTTAAGGTGGCTATTGATTAACCAGTTATTCCAAAAAAGCCGAAATTTGGGTTAAATCCTGAATTACTGGCACCCCTGCTTCGATGGGATTACCTTGCCGGTTGATGAGCAGGACCGGTATGCCGATGGCCTGCGGCCCCCATAAATCTATTTCGGGATTATCGCCGACATAAATAGCCTGCTCTGGCGAGCAATGCATGGCCTTCAGGGCATGGACGAAAAGTTGGGGGTCGGGTTTGCGGATCAGGTAGCGGGATGAAAAGACGATGGTGTCAAAATAGCTATCCAATCCCACGATGCGGATTTCGGGCTCACTGTAAACCCATTGGGCATCTGAGACAATCCCCAACCGATAATCGGCCTGCAGACGATCCAGCGTTGGAATAGTATCAGGGTATAGCCTTAGATGAGTCCGGGTTAAAGAGCGGAATAACCGGGCCAACCAGATGACCAGAGACCGCTCCGGCCTCTGGCCCCGCCCTTTTAACAAGATTTCTTCAAACACTCGAAAGACGTCGATTTCCCCATAAGGGCCGGGACATTCCGTCAAACTTTCTTGGGCCTTTTCCTGATAGAAGCGGGCTAACTCCTCCGGACTAAAAAAAACCCGGTAGTAATTTAAGAATTGGGCCAGAGTCTGATATACTTCAAGATTATCTTCGTCAGTGTGAACATCTACCAGGGTGCCATATAGATCAAACAGCACTACTTGAGTGGCCTTCATGGGCAGAAACCTCTTCCCTAACCATCTGGATTACTATAAGTGGGGTCTTTGCCAAACATTCTCTGACCTATAGAAATAGTGGGGAAAGCCAAGCTGGACTTGCATAAAATTTTAGGAAAGATATCATGGCGCACATATAATAGCAAAGATTATCTTGACGCGGCCCAGTTATAAAACGGTATTTTCTTTATAATCGACAAAAATACGGCGAGGCAAAAATTTGTCAGTTCTGGTTTATCTGTTTCTAACCCTTTGGGCGGCAGCCTTAATTTATCAGATTCTGGCCTTGGGATCGCTGGCCCGGTTTAGTCGTATTCCTTTGCCCTCTCCAACCGGCCACAGCAATCCTGGGGTTACTGTCCTGAAGCCGGTCAGGGGTGTCGGTCCTGACACCCGAGAGTGCCTGACCAGCTTTTTGAATCAAGCCTATGCCCCGTTTCAGGTGTTGTTTGGGGTGGCTGACCCCCAGGATCAGGTTATGCCGCTTTTAAAAGAGCTTCAGGCCAGTTTCCCGGAAGTGGACGTGGAAATCCTGGTTTGCCAGGCCAATCTGGGACTCAATCCCAAGGTTAGCACCCTGCGCCAGTTAGAGCCGCGGGCCCGCTATGACTATTTGGTGATCTCCGATAGTGATATTAAAGTGGGGCCTGATTATCTGCGGCAAGTGGTGGCCGCCCTCCAGGAACCCGGCGTGGGGCTGGTAACCTGCCCTTATCGGGCTGGGAAAGTGCGATCGCTGGGCGCGGCTTTCGAGGCCTTATCGATCAGCGCCGATTTTATTCCCTCGGTAGCAGTAGCTTATTATGTGGAGGGCATTAGCTTCGGGCTGGGGGCGACCCTGGCCCTATCCCGGCAGGTATTGGCCCAAAGCGGGGGACTGGCCGCGCTAGCCGATTATCTGGCCGATGATTACCGGTTGGGAAATCGGGTGGCGCAGGTCGGCTATCAGATCTGTTTGCTCCCCTATGTGGTCGAAACTCACGCCAGTAAGGAGACCTGCTTAGGATATCTGGCCCACCAACTACGCTGGACCCGAACCTATCGGGTCTGTCGTCCCTGGGGCTATTTTGCTTACGGTATCACGCAGGTATTGATCTTTGCCCTATGCACCTGGCTGTTCAGTGGCCTGGCCCCCTGGGCGCTAGGGGTGGTTTTCGCCACCATAATGGTACGCGGGATCGTGGCCTATGGCTCGGAACGCCAGTTGCTCCAGGGGCAACTGCCTTGGCCCTATCTGGCCCTAGTGCCCCTCAAGGACCTGTTATCCTTCGGCCTGTGGTTGCTGAGCTTCATGGGGGATCGGGTCAGATGGCAAGGAAAATTATACCGGGTCAAACCATCCGGCGAATTGGTCGGGATCAGCCGGTTATGAGCTGATGGCATCCTGAGATAAAACACAAAACCTGATCCATAGTATGGGAAGTTCAAAGTTCAAAGTTCAAAGTTCAAAGTTCAAAGTTCAAAGTTCAAAGTTCAAAGTTCAAGGTTCAAGGTTCAAGTTTTTAACTCGTATGGTGCGTAGGACGTACCCTACATTAATAATTTTGCTTAAGGCTCCTTTATCCAGCATAAGGGCTTAAAACGATGAATCCCAAGCAACTAGATCAACTTCTGGAAGAGGTCAGGGCCGGTCGCCTCAGTGTGACGGATGCCGCTCAGCGGCTGCGATCTTTGCCTTTTGAATGCCTGGAATTTGCTCATATTGATCATCATCGCCAACTGCGGCAGGGGTTTCCCGAGGTGGTCTTCGGGGCCGGGAAAAGCCTGGCCCAGCTTAAGGCCATTCTGGAATCCTTGCGGTCCCGGGCGGAGCATATCCTGGTGACCCGGGTAGAGCCGGGCAAGGCCGCTGAGCTTCAGGGTTTTTTCCACGATGCCCAATACTATCCCCATTCGCAGGCTATGACTCTGGGAGCTCAGGAGGTACCGGAAAGGGGCCGTGGTCTCATCCTGATCCTCTCGGCGGGTACCTCGGATATCCCGGTAGCGGAAGAGGCCCTGGTGACGGCGCGGGTGATGGGCAATCGGGTGGAGGCCATTTATGACGTGGGAGTGGCCGGGTTGCACCGGCTGCTGGCCTACCAGGATAAACTCCAAGAGGCCCGGGTGTTTATCGTGGTGGCGGGGATGGAGGGGGCTTTGCCCAGCGTGGTGGGCGGTCTGGTAAACCGGCCGGTGATTGCCGTGCCGACCAGCGTGGGTTATGGGGCCAGTTTCGCGGGTCTGGCCGCCCTCTTAGGGATGCTTAATTCCTGTGCCGCCAACGTCGCGGTAGTTAATATCGATAATGGCTTCGGGGCCGGTTACTTAGCCGCCCTGATAAATCGACAAGAATAGTCAGGGTTAAATTATCAGGGGTCATTCCAAGATATAGTAATCTTAACCATATTTCCAAAACAACCAAAACTAACAACCAAAACTAACAACTAAACTTGACCTTACGGTGCAGGAGGATATCATGCAAATATTGGCCTTAAACAGCAGTCCCCGTGATAATCAGACCAGTAAGACCGAGCTTATCCTGCAAAAATTTCTGGCAGGGACCCGTCAGGCCGGGGCGACCACCGAGACCATCTATCTCCGTGACCACCGGATCGAACACTGCCTGGGGTGCTTTAGCTGTTGGACCAATACCCCAGGCCGCTGTATCCAGGATGATGATATGACCAATGAGTTAATTGACCGCTTCCTGGCCGCGGACCTGGTGGTGCTGGCCACCCCGCTATATTTTGGCAATATCAATGCCCGTCTGAAAGTTTTTTTGGAACGGACATTGCCGATTTATGATCCCGCTAAATTCGATTTTAGCCAGGGGTCTGACGAACCCAAGGCCATCTTGCCGCTGCGTTTCGAACGGCACCCCCGCATAGTCGCCCTGAGCGTCTGTGGTTTCCCGGACCCAGAAAGTTTTAAGCTGCTGTGTCCTACCATGCAGATGATTTACGGGTCTTATTTAGTGGCGGAAATCTATCGGGACTCTTCCGAGTTTATGGATGTGCCCCAATTCCAGCCCCAGATGGAGCAGGTGCTAGCCGCCACGGTCCGGGCCGGAGTCGAAGTGGTGCAGCAGGGTAGGGTAGGGGAGAACACTATGGCTAACCTCACCCAACCCCTGGCCCCGGCCGCGGAGTTGATCGCGATAATGCAGCAGACCTGGCCCCAGTGATTGAACCAGGCAAATCCGGTTTATGATAAATCACATCAAAGCCTCCGGGCCTAACCAGGGCGCGAAAATGCTTAATATAAAGCCCTGGTCCGGGGATAATCCTTCTGCCTGCCATCGGCATTTTTATCCCGCGGACCGCGGTCTGCACGTGTCCTGGCCGGAGCCGCCCCAGATAATCACGCAAGTGGCGGTGGTCGGCGCGGGTCTATCAGGTCTGAGTGCGGCTTATCAACTGCGGGATCAGGAAGTAGTTATTTTAGAAGCTGACGCCCGGCCGGGAGGGGTGTGCAAAAGCGGAGAATTTCGAGGCCGCCCCTATCCCGAAGGGGCGGCCTATTTCCTTTACCCCATGGATCGCCACTGGCAGAACTTCTACCAGGAACTGGGCCTGGACCTAGAGGCGGCATTGATCCCGGAACCGGTCAGTTGCCTTTATTACCGGGGCCAATGGTATCCAGAATGTTTTCACGCCGCCGGCATTCGGCAGTTGCCCATCTCCCCCCAGGGCAAAGACGATTTTTTACGATTGACCCAACAGTTAGCGGCGTGGGAGCGGGAGACCGATGACTTTGCCCCGGCAAACCTGGAGTGGCAAAGGCTGGACCGGGTCAGCCTAAAGCATTATCTGGAGGTCGTCCAGGGCCATTCCTCCGAACTAGCCCCGCTGCTCGACCCTTACTGCCGTTCCTGTCTGGGTGGGGGTGCGGCCCAGGTATCGGCCTGGGCCGCGCTTTATTTTTTGATGTCGGAATGCTCCGGGGAAGCGCGCAGCTGTGCCTTTCCCGAGGGTGATGCCCGTCTGGCCGCGGCCCTGTTGGCGGGGGCGGGACCGGCCCGCCTGAGGACCCACCAGGTGGTCGTCGGTTTGGCAGAACAACCCGAAAATGTTCGGCTCTTAGTTTGGGATCAGCACCAACAGCAGCCTTATGTCGTGCAGGCTGAGCAAGTCATCCTGGCGGTGGCTAAATTTGCGGTCCGGCGTTTATTGTCCGGGGTGGCAGGATGGTCCGCGGAAATGTTCCAGCCCTTTCAATACAGTACTTATGTGGTGGCCGCGGTTTGCGGGGTAGAGGGCATTAAGACTCCGGGCTTTGAAAACTGGATAGTGGGGCAGACGGCCTTTTCGGATGTGGTCCTGCAACCCTGGCGGTCGGCTCCCGGAGCCCCCCAGGTGCTGATCGTCTATGCTCCGCAACCGTTCCCCGGCCAGCGCCAGGCCTTGCTGCAGGAGTCGGTGCAGATTAAGGCTGCGGAGATCTTAACGGGTTTAGAAAAGATCTGGCCCGGTATCAGCCGCGGCGCCGAGGAAATTCGCCTGTATCGTTATGGTCATGCCCAGGTAGTGCCTTACCCCGGCTTTCTCTCCCGCATCCGGGGCCGGATTCCATGGCGCCAGGGCCGGATTATTCTGGCACACTCCGACCTGGAGGGCCTACCCTGTGTGGAAATGGCCATGCTTAGCGGTTACCGGGCCGCCAATTGGGCCCGGCAAGCACTGAGGGAATGAAATTCGGTTAATGATTACTTCTGGTTGGTTAATCTTAAACGGGAGGGGTTTTTACCGATAACCACGGCCGCGACCACCAAAGCGGCCTTTATTTTGGGGCTTGGCTTCTTTAACGTTCAGGGCCCGGCCTTCAACCATGCGCCCATTTAGCATCGACAGGGCCTTACGGCCTTCAGCTTTGGTTTCCATTTCTACAAAACCAAAACCCCGGGGCTGTCCGGTGTCACGGTCGGTGATGATTTTGGCGGAGACTACATTCCCGGCCTCCGAAAAAATGGTTTGTAAATCTGTATCACTCATCTGATGGGCAATATTACCAACGAATAATTTTGTGCTCATTTTGCTCTCTTCATTTTATGGTTTTAATATTTTTAGTAGTTTTTTTTGTGCTGATTCCTGATCTCAAGTCTCTTCCTGATCTACACTAGGTTCCGCCCCTAAGCTTTGCTGGTGTTCCTCAACTATGGTTAATTGATCCTCTTCAGAGTCTGGCAGTGCGGACTTATTTTTATTCTGGCGACGTTTTAGTTTCTCTTCGTATTTTTGCTTTCTGGCTAGTTCTTTATCACGTTTGGCTTGCCCGTAACGGCTCCGTGCCACAGTTTTCCCTCCGGGTCCCCGCAAGATAATATCACTATGGAGGTTAGGAGACCCCCCACCTCCATAGTGAAACGCATTAAACTTGGATAAATTAGAGCTTGACGACGTTTTGGGCCTGAGGTCCTTTGTTGCCTTGGGTTACCTCAAATTCCACTAACTGGTTCTCTTCCAGCGAACGGAACCCATCCCCCTGGATTACGCTGTAATGGACAAATACATCGGGACCATCCTCGCGGCTGATAAACCCAAATCCCTTGGCTTCATTGAACCATTTTACCCTACCGGTTTCCTTCATTAATAAAACATCTCCTCAATATGGTAATTTACCTGTTCGCAGAACAGGGCAGTAAGAATGGCCAGACAAAAAAAAATCGGAGGGAATTAGCACACCCTTCCGATTTACGTCTAGGGGCAATGGCCCTATGTCCAGTCTGACATCTTACAAATTAAATCAATTATAAAATTATATTTCTCCTTGTCAAGCAAAATAATTACCATCTTGCCGATAAGCGCCCAAAGCTCTCCTCAAGAGTGAAACCCAGTGCGCCACGGTGGGGGAGATTTTTTGGCTTCCAAGAGGGCCTTGTAATGGTCGCGCGCTTTCCGCGCCAACAATAGATCAGCCTCCAGCTTAACCCGCGCCGTCGATGGCTGGGTCCCCAGCGCGGCCAGATCTTTCTCTAGTTGTTCTACCTTACGTTCGGACCGGTATAATTCCTGGGCCAGGTAGCGGATCGACATTGTATTATCTTTGCTGCATCTCTAAACCGGTTTTGCCCGCCCCCGCCCTGGAGACCTAAACCAGGGAAGGGGAGAGCAATCTAAGGTTTAAGGATAAACGCTAGTTAGAGGTTTAGTACATGCCGCCCATCCCGGCTCCCGGAGGCATAGGCGGGGTTTCTTCTTTTTTGGGGATCTCAGCTACCATGGCCTCGGTGGTCAGCAACAGGGAAGATACCGAAGCGGCATTCTGTAAGGCAAAACGGCAGACCTTGGTAGGATCGATGACTCCGGCGGCGACCAGATCTTCATATTCCCCGCTCTCCGCATTGAAGCCAAAGGCGCCGCTTTCTTTTTTGACGTGTTCGGCCACTACCGAGCCTTCAAATCCGGCATTGTTGGCCAGTTGGCGGGTCGGTTCTTCCAGGGCCCGCATGACCGTGTTGACCCCCAGTTGTTCGTCATGATGTTCCAACTTGATTTCTTGCAGAGCGGGGATGCAGCGCATCAGGGATACGCCGCCACCCGGCACGATACCTTCCTCGACTGCCGCCCGCGTGGCATTCAGGGCGTCTTCGACCCGGGCCTTTTTCTCCTTCATTTCGATCTCGGTAGCCGCCCCGACCCGAATAACCGCCACGCCGCCGACCAGTTTGGCCAGACGTTCCTGCATCTTCTCACGATCATAGTCGGAAGTGGTTTCATCAATCTGGGTGCGTAACTGCTTGACTCGACCTTCAATCTTTTCACGCGCGCCGCCGCCGTCAATGATGGTGGTATTGTCTCGATCAATATTGATCTTTTTGGCCGTGCCCAAATCCTTCAGGGTAACATTTTCCAGCTTGAGACCCAGGTCTTCCGAAACTACCTGGCCGCCGGTGAGAATGGCAATGTCCTCCAGCATGGCTTTACGCCGGTCGCCAAAGCCGGGGGCTTTGACCGATGCCACCTGGAGGGTGCCGCGCAACTTGTTCACGACCAGGGTGGCCAGGGCCTCGCCCTCGACATCTTCAGAAATAATGACCAGGGGTTTACCCATTTTGGCGATCTGCTCCAGCAAGGGCAGCAGATCTTTCATGGCACTGACTTTCTTTTCATGGATCAGAATCAACGGCTCTTCCAGATTGACTTCCATTTTTTCGGCATTGGTAACAAAGTAGGGGGAGATGTAGCCGCGGTCAAACTGCATGCCCTCCACCACTTCCAGGGTGGTTTCCATGCCCTTGGCCTCTTCCACGGTAATCACCCCTTCTTTGCCGACCTTGCTCATAGCCTCGGCGATGATATTACCGATGGCGGCGTCGTTGTTGGCGCTGATGGTGCCGACCTGGGCAATTTCCTTCTGGTCTTTGGTGGGCTTGGAGATCTTCTTGAGCTCTCCGGTGACTACCTCCACGGCCCGGTCAATACCCCGCTTCAGGGCCATGGGGTTGACTCCGGCCGCTACCAGTTTGGAACCCTCCTGATAGATCGACTGGGCCAGAATCGTCGCGGTAGTGGTGCCATCCCCGGCTACATCCGAGGTCTTGGAGGCCACTTCCTTGACCATCTGGGCACCCATGTTCTCAAATTTATCTTCCAGTTCGATCTCTTTGGCGACCGTTACGCCATCCTTGGTGATGGCCGGTGGTCCAAACGATTTTTCCAGGATGACATTGCGGCCCCGGGGACCGAGAGTGACTTTAACGGCGTCGGCCAAGGTGTTGACCCCGCGCAGCATGGCCTCCCGGGCCTTGACATCGTACTTGATCTCTTTAGCTGCCATATAAACTAATCCTCCTTCATAAATTTCCAATTCAAAGATAATTGCTAGTAATTATGGTGATAATGCTGAGGCCTCAAATTAATCCTCGATAATCGCCAGGATATCTTCCTCACGCATCATTAAGTACTCTTCGCCTTCCAACTTGATTTCCGTCCCGGCGTATTTACCGAACAAAACACGATCGCCTTCCTTTACGGTCAGGGGCAGACGTTCACCTCTATCCGAAATCTTGCCTGCGCCCACGGCCATAATCCTTCCCTCAATGGGTTTTTCCTTGGCGGTATCCGGGATATAAATTCCGCCTTTGGTCACCTGGGTTTCTTCCAGACGCTTGACCAACACGCGATCGTTCAAAGGTTTAACCTTCATAATATAACCTCCTGAGATTTTAATTGATAAACTAGGGCATAATTAGCACTCTCTTTTATTGAGTGCTAATAATATTTAATCATTCCTATCTAAAAATCAAGAGTAATCCAGAAATTTTTTAATTTTTTTCTGGCGGCTCAGAGAACGGCTACCATCTGCCAGGGGAATAAAAGCGCCCTTACTAGGCGGGAACCAGATTGGTAGGTTAAAAAAAAATCTTTGCTGGGGTCGAAAAAAAGGGTGATGGTGGTTGTAACCCGCAAAGTTTACCATCCCCCGGGTTTTTTAAAGGGTTCAAAATTGGGCCGCGGTTTATTTGGCCCGGGCCAGCACCCTTTGCTTGCGGACTACCCGCACCGCCGGAGCCTTTTGGTCCTTGGTGGCCTTGGTAGCCTTCGAGATCTTCTTAACTACCCGCGGGGTGGCCTTTTTAGTATTCTGGGCTTTGCTCGGGGCTGATTTCTTAGGAGCGGGCCGAGATACTTGCTTCTTCTCCCCGGTGGGGAACATGGAGGCCATTACCGGGCCGGATTTTTTGGTCGCCGGCTTTTGAGCCAAACGGGTTGTGGTGGTGGCAGCACGGGAGGTGGAGGCCGGTTTTGATCGGGATTTTTGGGCCACCACCGAACGTTTCGGTTTGTAAGCTTTGGTTGCTGACTTTTTGGTGGGTACCAGAATGGTCTGACCATATTTAAGTTCGCGGCCGCGGCGCATATCATTAAGGGCCAGTATACTGGCCTTGCTGGTATTATAGCGGTTGGCAATGCGGTTGACCGTATCGCCCTGCTTCACCAGGTAGCACAGCGTGGCTTTGGACGGCTTGGTGGTATTACTATTACTCGCTCTACCCTGGGTGGATTTAGCCCACTGAGTTTCTCCAGGGGCATTGCCCCTGGCCAATTCGATATTTCTGAAAAAGGTGTCTTTTTTCCCGGCCGGTACTTTCAACAAATAGGCCGAATAATGCGGGGGCGTAGTGCCCCGTTTAAGTTCCGGATTAAGGGCAAATAATTGTTCATAATCATCACCGCTGGCAATGGCCGCGACCTTGAGGGAAGTCGGTTGATTGACCTTGACAATCTCATATTTCAACGGCGGCAGGTAACAGATATTTTTAAACCCATATTTCTCGGGGTTTTTGGCAATTATGGTGGCGGCGATCATTTGGGGAACATAATTCTTGGTCTCCGCCGGTAAACAGTAGTTTGAAGACAGGTCCCAGAAATTCTTTAAATGAGCATTATTGTCAATTTCGCGCTGGACCCGACCCTCGCCACAATTATAGCTGGCCGCGGCCAGGTACCAGGAGCCGAACCTCTTGTATAAATCAAGGAGATAGCGGGCTGCGGCGCGCGTGGCCTTTTCGGGATCGCGGCGTTCATCGATATAGCTGTCGATCGCCAGGCCATAACGGCGCCCGGTGGCACTGATGAATTGCCACATGCCGCAGGCGTGGGCGTGGGAATAGGCCCGGTTATTAAAGCCGCTTTCTATCATGGCCAGATAGGCCAAATCCTCGGGCAGACCATATTCATCAAAGACCTTTTTGATCATGGGCAAATAACGGGTGGAGCGTGACAGATAGCGACTGAACACCTTTTGGCGTTGCGTGCAAAAATAGGCAATATAATTGCGTACTTGTTTATTAAGATGAATAGGCATGTCGTACTTAGTTTGCAGCCCCCACTTTTTCAATTCTTCAGCTAAATTTTGTTCTAAGCCGGGAATGGGGTATTGCGCGTATAGCTCTTCCAATTGCTGATCGCTTAGATCTTCGGCCAGGAGTTCTTCGCGTTCCTCTTCAATATCTTCACAAAACTGATCTTGACTAGCGCTTTGGGATGACATTAGGTGATCAGGGGCATAACTCTTATTGCTGCCACAGCCGGCTAGCAGCCACAATATCGCTACTGCTAAGTAGGCCAGTCTTTTCATATAGCACTCCTTATGTTAAAGGCGCGTGACACCTAAGTTATCGGCTAGTAGTCTGGTGTATCAAATAACAGGACCATTCCCTCGGCCCCCCTCCCCGAGGCCAGGGATTGCAGTTAAAAGAAAAGAGTTTATGATGCAATATTTAAAGATTATGCCCACTCATAACACAGATGATTCAGTAATTGCAAGGGAAAAATCTTATCTTATTGATTTATTTGGCTAAGCTGCCTTATTTGTTTTAATCCGTAAGAGGTCTTGGTATGTTTTAGAAGTCCTGTTACCAGAGTTACTCGGAAAGGAGCCGACCTATGCATCGAGACAATATCACTTCCCGGGTCCTGGGCGGCGTCGGGGCGGTGACCCTGACGGTCTCCATCTGGGGGCTGGCAAAGGGCCTGGAGCCTTTTGCCTCCTGGTTTTATGCCTTTGCCTGGTGGTCCTACATTCTTATTATCGATTGCTTGATCTATCGTCTTAATGGCCGTTCGCTATTGGTCAATCGGTTCGGTGAATTTTTGGCCCTGTTGCCGGCCTCGGTGACCTGTTGGCTGATCTTTGAAGCCGTCAATCTGGCCCTGGGCAACTGGCATTATCAGGGCCTGCCCGCGTCGTGGTGGCTGCGCTGGCCCGGCTATCTGATTTCCTATGCCACGGTGTTCCCTGCCTTGTTTCAGACCGCCGAGGCTTTGGCTGCCTTGGGTCTGTTTAGGGGGGTGCAGGGCCGAACCCGGCCGCTGGGTCAAGGCTGGTATACGCCCTTTTTCTTGGCCGGCGTTTTTTGTCTGGTCTGGCCGCTGATTATGCCCCGATATGGCTTTCCGTTAATCTGGCTGGCCTTCATCTTTCTGTTGGAACCGTTTTGCCATTTGGGGGGAGGGAAATCGTTGCTCGCGTCCTGGGTCCGGGGCGAGCGTCGGGAGATTATGCTGCTGCTCAGTGCCGGGCTGGTCTGTGGCGTGTTATGGGAACTGTGGAACTACTGGTCGGGGGCCAAGTGGGTCTATACCTTACCGTTTTTCAACTGGGGGAGAGTCTTTGAAATGCCGATCTTAGGCTATCTAGGATTTCCGCCTTTTGCAGTGGAATGTGCAGTAATGTATAATTTTATCCAAGTGCTGCGCGCCAAGGTGCTGTTATCCCCCAAGGCTCGGCGGCTCTGGCGGCTGGGTCAGGCCGGGTTCTGGGTAATCATGTTAGGGGCCTTGGACACCTGGACGGTAATCTCCTACCGGGGACCGTGCTAATCGTTACGGCACCAAATCATCAGCAGGATGCCTTAAGGCGATGGTCAAGATATAATAAAGTTTTTAGTTTTTAGTTTTCTGTTTTCTGTTGAAATGCTTTTTCTAATCAATGCATTAAGTGATGAGTTTATTGCATCTGAATGAAAACTTGGGATTAAATCCACTTAAAACCATCTATCCGGTCAGTCTGGGCTGCGCCAAAAACCGGGTCGATACCGAGATCATGTTAGGCCTGCTCTCCCAGGCGGGGTGGGAGGTGGTGGACACCCCCACCGAGGCTGCCCTGCTGTTGGTCAATACCTGTGGTTTCATCGCCCCGGCCAGCCAGGAATCCATTGATACGATCTTGGAGCTAGCCGCCTACAAACAGACAGACCCCGATAAACGGCTGGTGGTTACCGGTTGTCTGGCTCAGCGCTACCATCAGGAATTGCCCGCCTTGGTACCTGAAGTCGATGCCTGGATCGGGGTCAATGATTTTCCCCGGATTGTGTCGATTCTAGCTGAGCTTGATCAGGGGCAGGGGTCTTTGACCATCTGTCAAGGACGGCGGTATAATTATACTGATTTGCTGCCTCGCCGGCGGACTACCCCGTTTTATCGGGCCTATCTGAAGATCGCCGAGGGTTGTAGCCATCGTTGCACATATTGTACTATTCCCCAGATCCGGGGCCCGTTTCGCAGCCGTCCTTTAGATGTCATTCTCCAAGAAGCCCGGACCCTGACCGCGCACGGAGTAATTGAACTAACCCTAATTGCCCAGGATACCACCTTTTATGGACTGGATCGGGGCCACCGCTCCCAATTACCCGAGCTGTTGCGGGGCTTAGGCCAGCTACCGGGGCTGCGCTGGCTGCGGCTGCTCTATAGCCATCCGGCGCGGATCACCTCGGAGCTACTGGCGGTGATGGCCGAGCACCCCCAGATCTGTCCTTATCTGGACATTCCCATCCAGCATGTCAATGATCGACTGTTACAGCATATGGGCCGGGGCTACAGTCAGAAGGTCATCCGCGAGACGATCGCGCGCATCCGTCAGGTGCTCCCCCAGGCCGCGCTGCGAACCTCGGTGATCGTTGGTTTTCCGGGCGAGACCGAGGCCCAATTCACTGAATTGTGTCAAATGGTTGAGCAGCTCGGTTTTGACCATCTAGGGGTTTTTGCCTTCCAGTCCGAGGACGGTACCCCGGCCAGTCATTATGCTGATCAGGTCTCATCCCGGGTAGCCCGGCAGCGGGTCCGGAAGCTCATGGCCTTACAGGGCCGTCTGGTCAAACAGCGACTGCGCACCCTGGTCGGCACCGTGCAGGAAGTGCTGGTGGAAGGCCTTAGCCCCGAGACCGAGCTGCTGCTCAGTGGCCGCCTGGCTACCCAGGCCCCCGAGGTCGATGGCCAGGTTTATATCACCGCGGGGATGGGCCAGATCGGGCAAATCCAGCCGGTCCGGATCACTGAGGCCCATACCTATGATTTGGTAGGGGAGCTTATTGATCCTCCCCAGAAAGGTATTTTGGACAAAAGATAAAATTGACAAGCAGATTTTATCCATGTATCTTTACTGGTTAACCAGAGTTTAGAAATATCGCCGCTATGGACCGAAAAAAATTATTCAATGCCTTAAAAACCGACATCGATCGGATTAATCAAGCCCTGGAGGGTAATCTGACTTCCCATGTACAGATGATTTCTGAAGTGGGAAGATATATCTTGCTTAGCGGGGGCAAACGCATCCGGCCCTTGCTGTTTCTCTTGTCGGCGCGCATGTGCGGCTGTCGGGAAGATCATCTCCCTGATATTTCAACGGTTTTTGAATACCTGCATGCTGCCACCCTGCTTCATGATGATGTGGTTGATGCGGCTACGGTGCGCCGCGGCCTGTCTTCGGCCAACATGATTTGGGGTAACCAGGCGGTCATCCTGGTCGGCGATTTTCTCCTCTCCAAGGCCCTAAATATCGCTGTGGCTACCAACCAGATCAGGGTGATGGAGGTCTTGGCCCACACCACCATTCAGATGGCCGAAGGGGAGATTCTCCAGCTGATCTACACCGGTAATCTAGAAAAGACCGAAGCCGACTATTTTGAGGTTATTACCCGCAAGACTGCCATCCTGATGTCGGCGGCCTGTCAGATTGGGGCCATATTAGGCGGCGCGCCCCGGGCCCAGGAAGTGGCCCTGAAGGACTTTGGACTCAATCTGGGTATCACCTTTCAGATCGTCGATGATATCCTGGACTATACCGGAAACGTCGAAGAATTGGGCAAGCCGGTGGGCAATGATCTCAAAGAGGGCAAGATTACCCTGCCGCTGATTCATGCCTTGTCGCAGGCCGAACCCGCAGACCGCCAGGCGCTTTTGGAATTGGCTAGGTCCACGGACCGGGATGAAATTGCTCGGGAATTGAGACCGATGCTGGACAAATACGGATCCCTGGACCATGCCCGGCAACAGGCCCAATTTTATACCACTAAGGCTCAGGAATTTTTGAAGATTTTCCCTTCCTCGGGCGAAAAGACCATCTTCACCGAGATCACTAACTACCTGGTAGAGCGGACCTGTTAAACTCCCCGAGGGCGGGGAGTGCCTTGATTTTGCCGAGCCTGGTCTTAAGGTTCCCGGCGGCTTCGCATCTCTTGTTCCAAAGCGTTGAGACGTTTTTCCAGGTTTTCCAGATCGGCCTGGCGGGCCAGGCCCAGGTCGGCGATGATTTTTTTAACCAGCTCCTGGAGGCGCTCGAAGACGGCCTGTTGCTCGGACTGAGCCTTTTCGATGATCTCCTCTACCGCCTGAGTGCGATCTTGCTGGCTCACTTCGCCGCGCTTGACCATCTCATCGACCAGACCCTCGACCTTCTCTTTGGTGAAATCCCACAAGCCCAGACCGAAGTGTATGGTTTTACGCCAAAATTCCTCCATCCGACCCACCTTTCCGACTAAAAATAGTCTGGTTTTTCTCAAACAACTTAACTAGTGTCCATCCGGAAACCCTTTTTCCTCTTCTCTTTAATGAGGAAGGTTTAAAGAGGGTGTGACAAATATTATATAATCTCAATATATTGAAATCTACGGCCCCCTCCCCCCAACCCCCTCCCACCAGGGGCGGGGGAGTTCCGGGATGAAAACTAACTCCTAAATTGATCGATTATTATCTTGATCTCTAGCAAAAACCATGATAACCTATAGATATTATTGAGCAATAAACCATTATAGACTTTGCTCCAGCAAACCCCACGGGTGAGAGGTTATCAGGGTAT
>JAQVHY010000165.1 GCA_028695935.1 Desulfobacca sp. | reverse complement strand
TACTTTCATCATATGGAAGCTTGATCGGTTAGGCCGCAATTTAAAGGGATTGATAGAGTTCGTCGGGAGGTTGGAGAAAGATGGGGTTCATTTTCGAAGCCTTACCGATGGTATTGATACCACCACTCCGGCCGGGAGGTTCTTTTTTCACGTTATGGCGTCACTCGCCCAGATGGAACGTGAACTATTGATAGAGCGAACTAAAGCCGGTTTGGAAGCCGCTAAAAAGCGTGGTCGCGTCGGTGGGCGGAAACGAAGCATGACGCCCAGTAAGGTTGAGGCTGCCAAAAAGCTTCTGGCCGAGGGCATGCCGCCGCGAGATGTTGCCCAAAACCTTGGAGTTTCTATTCCGACTTTATATAGATGGTGCCCGGCATCAGAGAGGGCTTAACCAGATTCGGTCCAAAAAACAGCCTTCTTCTAATTGGAATAGAGGCTCGGGGGCGAAACCGTAAGTTTCTGTTCAAATGCCCCCGCTGGTCCATGTAATCTTCTTGGCTCGACCCTCTAGGGCAGCAACGTTTGAATCTCTGTATATTTCAAAAAATCAGATTGATTGAAAGTATAGATATGAATCACACCATTGGAAAGCATGGTGGCCACCAATTGCAGATCAAAGACTTCCATGCGCCTGACCTGGTATTTTTTCAATAAATCAATGGTTATTTCTAATGTTTCCTCTCTGGGATAGATTTTCCCCAGCCAGGAGCAGGTGAAGTATTTTTCTACCTCTGCCAAACCTTGCTCCGGCGTGACCGGGTCGGTAACCCGCCGAGGGTTGGTGATAGTGGCATAAAATTCCATAAGCACCTGTGGGCAGATGCACAGAGACGCTTCCCGCCGCAACCCTATTTCCAGGATACCTTTGGCTCTACTATGAAAAGGCGAAAGTTTTTGATGATAATACACCAGGATATTGGTGTCCAGGAGCGCCGGGCTATAAATCCTCATAGATTTCTTCTCGGGTCAGGGGGCCGATAACATCAGAATGGTGGGTGGCAAACTCCAAAACCTCTTCTCGTTTGGTGACCTTATCGGCTTTTCTCCCTGATTTTGCCCGACTTCTTAGGGTATCAGCCAGGTGTTGCAGCAAAGCGATATCCTGGTCATCAAGGTCACGCACATCGATTGTATCCGGCATGGAGCCTCCTCCATGTGAAGGTTTATTCCTAAATTACAGTAGCCCAATGATTTCATTATAAATAATTCCTTTAAGGTAAGCAAGACCCCAGGCAACCATCGTGCGGAAACTGAGCAGCTTCGAGGGGTTGGGCAAAAATAGCCTGCTTCCAACTCGCTGGCCCGTATGGGGGAAATCGGCCTGACCATGACCCGCTCAGAGCGCTTCGACGCCGCCTTCTTTGTGGACGTGCCAGGGGAAGAGGCCCGAGGTCGCATGTTGGCCCGCTGGCTGGCCGACAAGGTCGATAGACACGAAGAGCTAGTTGCGACTTTGGCCGCAGAAACCGATAAGTTTTCCGGCGCTGATTTGCATAGCTTGGTCAAGACCGCCATCGGTTGGGCCGAGTACCACGGCCAGACCCTGACCATCGAGCGGCTGCGCCAAGAAGTCATTGCCAAACGGCCCCGGGTCCTGGCCTTGTATGACCAGTTTCAGGAGCTGCGACGCTGGGGTCGGGTCTACTGCCAACCGGCCGGACCTGCTGATTGAAAAGAGGTGCACGATTTCAGTGCGCTGACAAGTATTTTCTTTAAACCGTCGCCCCAACTAAGCAAATAGCATGTTACGATGAATCACAAGCCCGGAGGATAAGAGCATTATGAAAAAACCCAACCGTCCGTCAGTCGTAGTTTCGCCCCGTAATCCTTTTGCCCTGCCAGTTCTACGGCGGGGGAAGATTTTGTCTGACCGGCGTCAAGACCGGGCCGGCGCCCGTGACTGGCAGCGGCGGTGGCTGGCCGAATATATCGATGCCCTCCAGGAGGAAAGCCATGAGCAATGTTAGCGTTGTTACTCCTTATGCTGCGGCCGTGAACGGTGGTCCCGGCCTGGGCACCGTTTTAGCTGGAGCTGCGGTGGGGCTGGCCGCAGCCTGTATGGTAGGCGCCGCGGTCGGCACCGTCGCCCTGGCCCGATGGCTTTCCCAGGAGACCGAGGCGGAAAGGGAAGCCGTGGCGCGGCACCGGGCCCAGTTGCGCCGGGAACGGTTAGAGCAACCGCGGCGCCAGATATGTGGTTCCTGCCCGTCGGCTAGATCGACCCGGCTGGTGTCTCCGGCCACCTCAGCGGCGCTGGCGTCTCCTCCCATCGTCAGCGTGGCCCTGCATCTCCGCCAACCCGAGTCCCTGGTGCGTACGGCCGAAAAACTGGGCTATCGCCTGGATCCCCTGGTCCGGCCAGCGGCATCCTTGCACCAGCAGCCCTACCTATGTCTCCAGGGTCCGGCCGGGGAACGGCTGGCCATCGAGCGTCAGTCCCACGGCGGCTTGCTTCTCCACACTGTCCAGCAGCCGCAGCGGTTGCAGACCCTGATCCGCCAGCATACCCTGGATCAGGTGGTGTCGCACCTGCAGCGAGCCGGCCATCAGGTCCAGACAACCACAATGGCCAATGGGGAGACGCAGATTTGGGGCCAAGAACAGAATCCCCACCTAAGGGGCGGAGCCGCCGAGGTCAAGGCGCAAATTGCTACCGATGGGACTGCCTGGGTGGATATCAACCGAGTCCGCGGCAACCGCTGTGAAGAGATTGTGGAGGGCATCGCCCAAGCTATGGGAGGTCAGGTAACCGGTATGAAAAAGAAAGACGCTTACTTCCAGCTGCCCGGGGAGCCTACCCGGACCAAAATGAGAATATAATTATGATACCCACCCGGATACGCCTTGATGACGCTGGCCGCCTGGAGATTGTTGATCCTAGCTTCGCCGCAGTGCGACTTCTGCGGGCCATTGATCCCGGCTTTAAGATTGCGCAGGCACCGCTCCCCGGCTTTACTGCCCCGCGGCTGCGGCGCACCCGTCGTCTGGCTACGGGGAAGTCGCGCTGCCAACTGGCGGAGGCTCCGGAGGTTGCCCTATGGGAGCTGCATGGAAAACTGCTGGCGCAGTGGCCGGAAAATGAAAATCAGACTCCGTTCAGAGAACAAGAGGCAACTCTGCTGGATCTCAAGATTGAACTGGCCCGCCGGCAGCTCTATGCCTGCCGCCTCTGCGGGCAGCAATGCCGGGTAAACCGCTGGCAAGGAGAACTGGGAAAGTGCGGCCTGGGAACCACGACCAAGGTAGCTAGTCATTTTGTCCATATTGCCGAAGAACCACCCATCAATCCTTCTGTTAACCTGCAAGTAGCCGGCTGTGGTTTACGTTGTCGTTTTTGCCAACAGGGAGAACTACTGAACCCGGCGGCAGTAAAGGCTCCCCGGCTCAGTTCTGAGGTATGGGGGCAATTACGGCTATCCGGGGCCCGCTCCTTCACCTGCATCGGCGGCAACCCCGATGAATCACTTTATGCCATCTTGCAGTTTCTAAAAGCTGCCCCGGCTAATTGGAGACTGCCTCTGGTCTGGAACTGTCATGGTTATAGCAGTCCCATAACGCTCAGTCTGTTGGACGGCTTGGTGGATGTCTATGTGCCGGATTACAAATTTGGTCGGAGTCAATGTGGCCAAAAGTTATCTGGAGCGAAAAATTATCCAGCAATCGCCCAGGAGGCAATCAAGACAATGCTTGCCCAACTAGTTCCGGTAATTGTCCGCCTGCTGGTGCTGCCCGGCCACTTTGATTGTTGCCATAGGCCAGGATTGGAATTTTTGGCCGCCATTAAAGACCAGGGCCAGCTTTGGGTTTCGGTGCGAGGGCAATATTGTCCGGATTGGCTGATCGGCCCGGAAGACGGGGAACTAGCCCGAAGAGTCACCCCCGAAGAAGTCAGGGCGGTTATCCAGGCGGGCCGCACCTTAGGCCTGAGGCTGATCACAGACTGAAAGGATGTGGCGCCTAGCGGTTGCACGATTATTGGGTAGAATAGGTGTAGTTATTAGAAAAAGACCCATCCACAAAAAATAGCTAAGGAGGCAGGATGGAGCACTTCCAAGAAAAAGTTCGGAGCGAAGCTGGTCCCAATGTCTTTGGGGCAGGTAATACCCGAGTGCTCCGGGGGATGCTCCAGGAGCTGCACCGACACCATGCTCTTCCCCCCAGCTCTTTAGCTCGTATCTTACATGTAGATCAAGGCTGGGTCGCCAAGACCCTGCGAGAGCTGAGAAAGCAAAAAACTACTAAATAGCTGCGGAGGATAGCCGATGCCTGGTATGCCAAGTTATTTCCCCTGTCTGTGGTCGCGGCCTTGTGGGAAGCAATTTTTGGTCACCGCGGGATTAAAATTGGAGGCATTGTTGCTGGCCGGCATTCTGGAAGATGAATCAGAGGCAAAAAACCAGGTTTACCTTTCCAGTCAGATAAACCCCCGGTATTCGTCCCTGTGGCAGAGCAGCTGTAGGCTGGTCCAGAATTTAAGCGGCTGGTCCCCCGAAACTTTTGTTGAGTTGCATTGGACCAGTTGGCCCAATCTGGAAGCCCCTGCTCACGGCAAAATCGATCTTACCCTTACCCTAAACTGCCTAGCCAACACGGAGAGTCAGGCCAAAGAAGAGGTGTTGGCCCGGTACCTGCCTTTCCATGCCTTGTTGCTCAGCCATCATCAGGAAGCGGTTTTCTCCCCGCTGCAGGACCAAGCGGAGCTTAAATCTCGGGTAGAGCCCTTCCTGCCCCAGCACTGCCTGGCCCTGGTGCGGCGCCTGCAGCCTCTAAGCTTAAAGCTCGACCTGCCTCTGGCCACGACGGCTATTGGCTTTTTGGAGCCGCGGACTCCTAAAGGACCTTCTAAGGCCGACGAGACCTGGTTAGAGCATCTGTTTCCCTGGCTACCATCATTCGATCCGTTACACAAGCTGGCCGATTTTTTGCTCTGGTATCCGGAACCGGTGTGGTTGTGTATCCGGCTGCAGCCGCATCCGCAGCCTCAGGTGGAAAAAAACTTGCTCCTCCAGACCGTCAAGCAGTGTGAAAGTTTCTTGAAGGGGACAATAAAAACTGCTGAGGCCATATTGGAAAATCAGGCCATGGGCTTACGGGATTTTACCCTGAACCGGATGTTGGAACTGTCCGAGGGCAAATTTAGGCTGGCTGCCTTCTTAGCCGCACAAAATGTCTTAGATGAATCTTTGGTACAAATGGTAGCCAGCAGCTTTGTGGGTTCACCGGCAGATCAGGAAGGCACAAACCTGTTACGGGGAGGAACACAGGTCAAGCCGGTGACGCCCCAGCAGTTGCGAGACCCCCAGTATTATCCAGATAATCGTGCGGTAGCTATCAGTGAAGCCGCCAGCTTGTTCCGTCTGCCCTGGCCCCCTCAGGCCGAGCTGCACGGCCTGAGTCTGCAGCGGTGGCGCACAGCCTTTGCCGATTTGCCGTTAGAAAATCGTGGAGAGCAAGACAATATTATACCTAAATTGATCGATTATTATCTTGATCTCTAGCAAAAACCATGATAACCTATAGATATTATTGAGCAATAAACCATTATAGACTTTGCTCCAGCAAACCCCACGGGTGAGAGGTTATCAGGG
>JAQVHY010000039.1 GCA_028695935.1 Desulfobacca sp. | reverse complement strand
AGCCAGATATTACCCCATCAGAGGGTATTGTTACTCAAGTTGATCACAGTTCAGCCCACCCCGGGCCTTCATCAGGAGATTTCCAGGCTATTTGACTTTCATTGAAACACGTTAAGCTCAACTCGTTCTCTTTGACAAATTGAATCGCTCAATTTAGGTTGTATCCTGTTGTTGTATTCAAATATAATTAATCGATATGAAGCTTGTCGGGATGATCAATATCCAACTGCTAAAGATTGATTTTCTGTGTGAGAAAATCTCTGGCAAATCTGTCAAAATGTGGAAAATCTGCTAAAATCTGGAAATTTTAAATTATGTGATATCAATAAGTTATCGTAATATGAGGAGGTTGTAAAGCTCAGGGTTATTGACTACGAATCCGTGTGTCGCAGGTTCGAATCCTGCCAGGCGCGCCACAATTTCAACTAGTTACGCTTGACTCAGCCGCAGCCCTAAACGGTCAGGTTGCGCCGGGGTGCATTTTAAGGATGTAGGAACATTGACGTTGAACAGGCTAACCCCTGTCCCCCATCCCCGATGAATTTCCGTATATCCTGCCTTCAAAACCTCTGATATGATAAATAGCGACAATCGGAATGCCAACAAAATCCTCAAAATGGGGCAGGACATGAGGAATCTTTTATCTTTCTTGGAAAGGAGAAAGTTACGGGTAGATATTCTGACGATTCTTGGTGGGTTGCTGGTGCTAACCGTCTTATCCGTGATTCTTTACTCTTATCACAATATCTCCCTCGTGGTGCTGTGGTTATCTGACGACATTATGGAAAAGACCACAGATGCCGTGATTGATAGAACCATGCACTTTTTAATGCCGGCGGCCAAACTGGCGGAAATTAGTTCACACATTGCCGCCAACGGGATGGTGTCCCTTCACGATAATGATCGCCTGGAACGCTATGCCATAGAGGTCATGCAGGCCTTTCCCCAAATCACCATGTTCAATATGGGGGATGAGGCGGGAAATTTCCTCATGCCCAAGTGCCTGGTGGATGGCACCATCGCCACGAAAAGCATTGACCGCACGGTCTCTCCTCCCGTGAGCACTTGGAAATATCGCAACCATAACCGGGAAGTAGTGAGTATTAAAACCTCCACAACCGATCCATATGATCCGCGGACGCGGCCTTGGTACAAGGCCGCCAAAGAAGCCGAGCGGTTGTGTTGGACGAATATTTATATTCTTCATACAGACCAAAAGCCGGGGGTCACCACTTCCTATCCGATAGTAGATGCCAGTGGCAATATCCTGGGAGTAATCGGTTGTGATATCGAAATCAGTAACTTGTCCTTGTTTTTAAAGTCTTTGAAAATCGGGGAAAACGGTCTCGCCTTTATCTTCAACCAGCAAGGGGAGCTCATGGCATTTCCTGATGCCGCCAGACTAGTTGATCCGGGAGCAGATGGAATCCTCCGCACCGTCTATGTCCAGGAGATAGCTCTACCCGGCGTCGCCACCGCATTTCGCCAATATCAACGGTTGGGAAAGAAAAAATTGACTGTTGAGAGCGAGGGAAAGCGCTATCTTGCCTCATTCAGCAGCTTTACCCGTCTTTCGGTCAGGAATGGAAAGTAGCAGTGATTGTGCCGAAAGATGATTTTATCGGGGCGGTCAAGAAAATAAATCAACAGGCATTCATGATTTGTTTGATGATATTAGGATTTTCCTCCATTTTAATGATTTACTGCTCCCGGCGTATCACTAAACCCATTCTGCAGCTAGCTGAAGAAACCGACAGGATCGGCAAATTTCAACTCAATGGCCGATTGGACCTCAGTTCCAATATTCTTGAGATCCAAATCCTTCAGGAGGCGGTAAAACGCATGAAAGCCAGCCTCCTTTCTTTTACGAAGAAGATATAAACGCTCAAGATACTCGTTTGACGGCAAATTACTATTAATCTATTGACATTCAGCTAATAGCCCACTGCCATTTGACCGATTTTCCTTGACGGGCGTGGTTTGGATGATAAAAATATTTTTTTAGGCTGTTTTTCAAAGTGTCCGCCACCATGAAAAATATGGCACCAAAGATTTTGAGTAGTATCCATGAATATGATCTATCCGGATAATTTTTGATTCCCAGGAATGGCAAGCAGCATCACATCAGATATTGTTGGTTTTCGACAACATCTTTAAGCTAAACCAGCTATTATTTCATTTGGGACAACCGACTTATAAGGTAAAGGAAGCGGCTTGGGTACCGTTTAGGTAAAATGAGGCCATCTCCTAGAAGCTCTTAAGTTACCTCCGATAATAACGATCCGGGAAGGTAGCACCAAAATTTTACCGTTTCGGCGACGCTATTTTGCACGGCGTGTTTAGGATCACCTAGGCCCGGGCTTTCATGCAAGGCTGCAGTGCAGGTCAGCATTTTCAAGTGGTTAACCCGACAACCAGGAGTCAGCTATGCTTAATCACGAAAGTTTAGTCCAGATTGATGATTACGTCCAATATATCGGCCCCGGAACCGTGGAACGCATCATGAAAAAGGCCAGACCTTTGCAGGACTTGCATGTAGTCAATGTTAATTCCACGTACTATGGCGGTGGCGTGGCGGAGCTATTGGGATCCATGACCATCCTGATGAACAGCATTGGCATCAAAACGGGCTGGCGGGTCATCCAGGGGTCGCCGGACTTTTTCAGCATCACCAAAAAGATGCATAATGCCCTGCAAGGCGGAGAAATCAACCTTTCCGACCGCAAAAAGCAAATTTATGAAGAGGTGGTTTACGAGAACGCCATCCGCACGCACCTGGAACACGACGTAGTCATCATTCATGACCCGCAACCCCTGCCGATGATCAAACACTATCGCAAGCGAGGTCCCTGGATCTGGCGCGGGCATGTGGATCTGAGCCAGCCCAACCAGGAGCTGTGGGATTATCTGAGGCCGTTTGTGGACCGCTACGATGCGGTGGTTTTCAGCATTCCGGAGTATACCCAGCCGGTCAATACTCCGCAGCTCTTTTTTATGCCGGCCATTGATCCGTTTTCCATTAAAAATCATCCGTTGAGCGACGACGAGATTGAGGAGCGGTTGGCTCACCACCATATTCCCACTGACCTGCCCCTGGTGGTCCAGGTCTCCCGCTTTGACACCTGGAAGGACCCCCAGGGGGTGGTGGAGGCCTTTAAAATTGCCCGCCAAGAGGTAGATTGCACCCTGGTATTATTGGGGAATGTGGCCACCGACGACCCGGAAGGTCCGCAAGTATACGAATCCCTCCTGGAAAGTCAGGAGGAGCGCATCATCATCCTCTCGGTGCAAGACACCGCCCTGGTGAATGCCTTGCAAAGTCGGGCCGCGGTCGTCCTGCAGAAATCCCTCCGCGAGGGTTTTGGCCTGACCGTGGCTGAGGCCATGTGGAAAGGTACGGCGGTGATCGGCGGCAATGTGGGGGGCATCCGTTATCAGATTGAGGACGGCATCAACGGCTTTTTGGTAAACAATGTCCAGGAGGCGGCAGCTCGGATAGTGCAACTGGTCAAGGATAAGGATTTGCGGCAGCGTTTGGGACAGGCCGCTCGGGAAACGGTGCAACAAAAGTTCTTGCTAAGCCGGAACTTGGAACAATATCTGGATCTTTTTAGTTCTTTTGAGACCAATTTCACCTTGAGAAACTGGTCCTAAACCGGCCTCTTCAGTTAAATCTACCGGCTCAGCAATTCGATTATTGATCGTGGAGGACAGATGAAGTGGTATCAGCTTGATATTGATCAAATTTATGCCGACTTAAACACTTCCGAGCATGGTTTGTCCGAGTCCGAGGTCAGGGAACGGTTGGCGAAATTCGGGCCTAACAAGCTGGCGGAAGCGGAAAAGATCGGAAAACTGAAAATTTTGCTGCACCAATTTAAAAGTCCGTTGATTTATATCCTGCTGGTGGCGGCCGTGGTCACTTTCTTCCTTAAGGAATATAAAGACACCGCGGTGATCGGGGCCGTGGTGCTGCTCAATGCCCTGATCGGCTTTATTCAGGAATATAAAGCGGAAAAGCAAGTCCAGGCCCTGAAAAAGATGGTGGTGGCCAAGGCCCGGGTCCTGCGGGATGGGGAAGAAAAGGAAGTCAACAGTGAAGAGGTAGTGCCTGGAGATATTGTCATCTTGGCTTCCGGCTCCAGGGTCCCCGCGGATCTGAGGCTGCTACGGTGCGTGGAATTGAAAACCGACGAGGCCATGCTCACCGGCGAGTCCCTGCCGGTGGACAAAATCACCGAACCCATCGCCGAAAACAATTTGACGTCAGGCGACCAGAAAAACATGGCCTTTATGGGCACCATCATTGTAACTGGCCGGGCCAAAGGGGTCGCGGTGGAAACCGGTTCCCGCACCGCCCTGGGGCGGATTGCCGTGGATGTCCGGGAAATCGGAGTGACCAAGTCCCCCCTCCAGGAAAAAATCGACCGGTTTGCCAATGCCATCGGCTTTATTGTGCTGGTGGCGGCCAGCCTGTTGTTTTTGATCGGCATCCTGGCGGGGATTAGTGCCCAGGATATGTTCATGACCGCGGTAGCGGCCGCGGTGGCCACTATCCCGGAAGGTCTGCCCATCGTAGTTACCATTGCCCTGGCCATCGGCGTCGCTCGTATGGCTCAGCGTAACGCCATCATCCGCAAACTGCCGGCGGTAGAAACCCTGGGCAGTACCACGGTAATCTGCTCCGATAAGACTGGCACGCTTACCAAAAATGAAATGACCGTCAGACTGGCTTACGATGGCCGTAAAATCTACGAGATCACCGGGACCGGTTACGAACCGGAAGGCGAAATTTTCGAAGAGGGCCGGAAGATTCATGCCGAGGCCGATCCGCATCTGACCACCATGTTCCGGATCGGCCTGTTGTGCAATGAATCAGATGTCTATATGGAAGAAGACCACTACCGGGTGGATGGTGATCCTACCGAGGGCGCGCTGATCGTCTCGGCCATGAAGGCCGGCTTAGACCTGGAAGCCGAGCGAGACCGGTACCCTCAGGTTTTTATCATCCCCTTTGAATCAGAACGGGGCTATATGGCTACCGTGCACCGACAGGACGATCATAACCTGGTCTTTGTCAAGGGGGCGCCAGAGAAACTGTTGGATATCTGCTCTGAGTGCCGATTTGAGGCCTGGGAAGACGTCCCCCGGGTGGCCAACCATTTTGCCCAGGAGGGCTTGAGGGTCTTGGCCATGGCCTTTAAAAAGATTCCGGCCGAACAGACCGAGATCACTATGGCCGATCTCCAGACCGGACTGACCTTTGCTGGACTGCAAGGACTGATCGATCCGCCCCGGGAAGAAGCCGTCGACGCGGTCCGGGGCTGTAAACAGGCGGGCATCCGGGTAGTGATGATTACCGGCGATCATGCGATCACCGCTGATGCTATCGCCAAGAAACTGGGCATTGAGGAGGAAGAAGAGGAAGTGGAAGACCTGGTGTCCAAACCGGTGGACGCCATGACTGATGAAGAACTCTTCTTGATAACCCGAGAGATGACCAATATCTTGGCCCAACGCTCCGGCCTGACTGCACGGGCGCCCCTAAACCTGACCGGCAAACATCTACAGGCCATGGGAGATATGGAGCTGTTCGCCTTTATCAAAGAAGTTTTGGCCTCTCTGGTTAAAAGAGCCGGACCAGAGGGCGCGGTACGCAGGGTCCTGGCTGGTAAGGAACTGGAGACCATGAGCGATCTCGCCCTGTACCACCTGGTAAAGAAGGTCTATGTTTATGCCCGGGTGGCCCCGCATCACAAGTTGCGCATTGTCCAACAGTTGCTCAAGCATGGCGAGATCGTGGCGGTGACCGGGGACGGGGTGAATGATGCTCCCGCCTTAAAAGCCGCGCACATCGGCGTGGCCATGGGCAAAACCGGCACCGATGTTGCCAAAGAAGCCGCGGACATGGTCATTGCCGACGACAATTTTGCCAGCATCTACCAGGCCGTGGAACTGGGCCGCACCGTCTTTGACAATATCCGCAAAGTCACCTTCTTTCTCATCCCGACCGGCATCGCGGCGATCATTTCGATTCTGGCCACCGTAATGCTGGGGCTGCCGCTGCCGTATTTACCGGCCCAGCTCTTGTGGATCAACCTGGTCACCAATGGCCTCCAGGACGTAGCCTTGGCCTTTGAACCGGGCGAAAAAGATGTGTTGAAGCGGCCGCCCCGCGACCCTCAGGAAGGCATCATGTCCCGCCTGCTCATCGAGCGCACCATTTTCGTGGCCCTACTCATCTCGGCGGGAGTGGTTTATCAGTTTATCCATGCCCTGAATCAGGGGATGTCCCTGGAAAAGGCCCAGACCATTGCGGTCACCACCATGGTCTTTTTTCAGTTTTTCCAGGCCTGGAACAGCCGCTCTGAACTGCATTCTCTGTTCGCCATGAACCCTATGGGCAACCCCTTTCTGTTTTTCAGCACCATTGCTGCGTTCCTCGCACATCTGGCTGCCATCTATCTGCCGGCGATGCAATGGATTCTTCGCATGGAACCCATCAATGCCGAAGAATGGCTAAGAATCGGACTGGTATCCTTGACCGTGGTTATTGTCGTAGAGATCGATAAGTTGCTGAGAAGGCTGAATTTTTTGTCCCAGACCTGAGATTATCGGTTTTTAGTAACCGTAGAGGAGCGAAAAGTAATAACCACTAAGGCACCCGCACCTTCGGCGAACCCGGATAGCTAGCCCCAAAGCGGCTTCCGGTCAGAATCAGTACAGGCGCGGTCCGGGAAGGGGTGGAATCTGAAACGAGAACTTCGGATCTAGCGTTCGCGGTCAGATTCCACCCCCCGGGCTCTTGAGCCCGCTTTTATCGACATTGGGCCGCGGCATTCTGGACGGCCTGGTGCAGGTCTTTGATGGCCGTGTTCATCCTCTCCTTGAGTTTGTCCCAGGCCTCTGACTCCACCAGCTCCATCAGCTCTTCTTCCACTACTGCTAAGCTGGTATGTAAATTTTTAGTTAACTCTCCGAACTTCTCTCGGGCCGCGGCTTCCATTTCCTTGGCCCCGGCCTGGAGCTTCTCGATTTCGCTCTCTACTTCCTTGAGCCGGGTCATTACCTGCTGCCGATGCGCTTCTTTAGGTGCCATGATTAATCTCCTTTAACCTTGAAGGATTGAAGGGAATCTAGCCCAGGACTCATCCGATCATCGCCACGGTCTCTCCATTAGCCCGAGACCATAACTTCAGTTTAGGGACCATAGATTCTCCACCCCGGGCTCGGCCCTCAGCCGTAGCCCAGTTAGGCCCGGGCCTGTCACAGCAGGCCGAGGTCTATGTTTATATTACTAGAGCAAGGCAGCACCGGAGGCCATCGGCAGGATTAACTAATTGGCGGTAGTCAGATTTGACTATTTTTCATAGGGTTACCAACCGGGGCGTATGCTACAGGGGGACAGCTATATACAAATGCCGTTCATTTTATTATAATTTGCTGGAGCTTAGTTTTTACCTTGATCATATTTGATGTTTAAGGATGTTAATACAACTAGTTAAGTGGATGAGAAGACCTTATAAAAAAGTTGGCGTCGGGACAGGATAAACCCATTTAATTTCTAAGTCTGGCCCAAACAGAGGATACCTCGTTGAATCTCCAGGATTATCAGCTAGGCAAAAGAGCAGACCCGGAGCGCCGCATCGAAGCTTGGCTTTGCGAGCTGAGTGCCTGGCCCCGGGACCAGTCGCGATCGGAAGCCGTGGCACAGCTACAAGAGTTAAGGGCACCACAGATTGAGCGGGCGGCTGGTGCAGAGGTTAGAGAGCGCCAGCGGGTGGAAGAAACCTTACTGACCCAGACCCGGGTGCTGGAGAGCATGGCCGAAGGCGTTACCGTGACCGATAAAAAAGGCATTATCATTTACACCAACCCGGCCGCAGAGTTGATGTTCGGCTATCAGCCCGGGGAGCTTATCGGCCAACCTAGCGGCCTTCTCAATCATTATCCGCCCGAGGTGAACATCAGCGTCGTCAGAGAGATCCTGGCGACCGTAAATTCCACTGGCAACTGGTGCGGTGAGTTTCGCAACCGTAAAAAAGACGGCACCCCGTTTTTTACCTCAGCTCGGATCAGCGCCCTGGGAGTGGGTGGCAAAAAGTTCTTTATCTCAGTGCAGGAGGACATCACCGCGCGTAAACGGGTGGAGGCGGAAATGAGCCGGCTGGCCTCATTCCCGGAGTTAAATCCCAATCCGGCATTGGAGATTGACCGGTATGGGCGAGTAGTTTACGCCAATCCGGCGGCCCAGAAATGGGCCCAGGACTTAGCGCTTGCGGAGGGACTCGAGGCCTTTGTCCCGCCAAACATCGAAGACTTGTTTCAAGCCGCCCGTGACCAAGATCTTCGCCATTATTCCTTTGACCAGACCATCCAGCATTTTACTTTTGCCGTTACCTTGTACTTCCCGGAGGCCTTTTCCACAGCCCGCCTTTATGCCGTGGACATCACCGAGCGGCAGCAGGCGGAGGCGGCGCGGCAAAAAGCCTATGACGAACTGGAGCGCCGGGTAGCCGAGCGCACTGCCGCACTTAGGCTGGCCAATGAACAACTCCTTTGGGAGATCGAGGAGCGGCAGCAGATCGAGGCCAAACTCCGGGAAAGTGAGACGCGTTTCGCCGCCTTTATGAAGCACCTGCCAGGCGCGGCGGTAATGCGAGATCTGGAGGGCCGATATATTTTCGCTAACGCCACCTGGGAAAATTTGGCGGGCCAGCAAGATCAGGCCTGGCTTGGAAAAACTCCGGGAGAAGTCTGGCTCCCGGAATTGGCCGAAAAATTTGAGGAACTGGATGCTCAGGTCATTGCGACCCAAGAACCCCAAGAAGGCCTAGAAACCCTGGAACTGACGGACGGCCGCCATTATTTGCTGGTCTACCGCTTCCCCATCATGGATCAGACCAGCCTCCCCGATATGGTAGGGGGCATTGCCATTGACATTACCAAGCGGGTTGAGGCGGAGGCCGCCTTAAAAGAGCAGAGCCGCCTCATGGAGGCCTTCTTTGCCTATAACCTCACTCCCTTTGTATTATTGGATGCGCAATTCAACTTTCTGCGGGTTAATCAGGCCTATGCCCGCGCCTGTCAACGGGAGGTCTCGGAATTTATCGGTCGCAACCATTTTGAGCTCTATCCCTCCGAGGCTCAGCAGATCTTTGAGGCCGTAGTCCGAAACAAAGAGCCTTATCAAGTTAGTGCCCGACCCTTCACATTCCCCGACCACCCGGAGTGGGGGATAACTTATTGGGACTGGACCCTGACGCCCATTCTAGACCACACCGGGGAAGTGGATTTTCTGGTCTATTCTTTGCAAGATGTGACCAAACGGCGACAGGCGGAACTCGAGGTCCAACGTCGGAGTTCTATTGTTAATGGTATCAACCGCATTTTACGCGAGGCTCTGAGGAGTGAGTCAGAAGCCGAACTGGGCCAGACCTGCCTGGCCGTAGCTCAGGAACTGACCGACAGCCGCGCAGGTTTTATTTATAAGATAAACCATGCTGGGAAGTTCGAGGCCCTGGCCAGATTCCCGGGTGGAGAGCTAGGCCAGATATCGACCTCCCCGGATCTGGGAGATCTTAAAAACCTGGAGCCGTTGGGTCTATTCGCCGAGTCGATCCGGGAGGGCAAGTCAATAATCACCGATGTCGCCACCGGTGCCGCGCCCGCCGGGCTTCCTCCCTGGAGTGTCTGCTTGGGAGTACCACTCCTCTATGGGGGGCAGACCATCGGCCTCATCGGTCTAGGCGATAAATCCGGGGGTTACACCCCAGCCGACCAGGAGGCGGTAGAAGCCCTGGGCGTAGCCATTGTTGAAGCCCTGTGGCATCATGCCGCTAAAGTGGAACGCCAAGAATCGGAAAGGAAACTGCGCTACCTGGCCGACCAGTTAATCACCATTCAGGAGCAGGAACGCAAGCGCCTGGCAATAGAGCTGCATGACGAACTGGGTCAGGCGCTGTTGACTTTTAAACTTTCCTTGCGATCGATAGAGAACAAATTACCCCCGGAGCAAGAGCAGCTTAAGGAAGAGATCAGAGCCAGCCTAGCTTATATTAATGAGGTAATCGAGGAGGTGCGGCGTCTCTACCACGACCTGAGTCCGGGTGATTTAGAGAATTTGGGTCTGACCATTGCCCTGCGCAACATGATTGAGGAGTTTGCCGCCTGTCAGCCCCAGATCTTCTGGGAGGTAGATTTACCCAACCTCGACCGATTTTTTCCGCTGCCGGTGCAAACCACTATTTACCGCGTATTTCAGGAGGCCTTGACCAACATCGGCAAACATGCGCAGGCGGCCCAGGTCCAGATCTCCGCTAAAAAAGATGATCACCACATTGTCTTTACTATCCAAGACGATGGTCGGGGCTTTAGCCGGGAGGAAGTGCTGCATGCCCGCCGCGCCGTCCAGGGACTGGGACTGGTGGCCATGGAAGAACGACTGAAGATGGTGGGAAGCACTTTAAAAATCTGGAGCCGGGAACAGGAGGGCGTCAGAATCAGCTTTACCATTCCTATTTTGCCGGAAGGAGAGCGACCGTGAAACCTTATGCCATTGTACTGGCCGATGATCACGCCTTGTTCCGCCAGGGGGTCAGAAGGATAATTGAAGAATGGCACGATATCCAGGTGATAGGGGAAGCCAGTGACGGCCTCGAACTCCTGGAGATCCTGAAACAGTCGATCCCCGACTTGGTCATTGTCGATATTTCTATGCCCAACTTGCGGGGTCTGGAGGCAGCCCGGGAAATAAAAAGCCAGTATCCCCAGGTCAAAATTCTTTTGCTCAGCATGCACAAGAAAAAAGACTTTCTCCAGCAGGGCTTGGAAGCTGGGGTGGACGGCTACATAGTCAAAGAAGACGCTGACACCCAACTTCTGGAAGCCATCCAGGCCATCCGCGCCGGGCAGAAATTTTTTTCTCCCCGGCTTTCCACTAGTCTGGCCAATTTGGTGTGTGGCAAAGGGCAAACCGACCCTCTCACCAAGCGGGAAAAAGAGATTGTCAAGCTTCTGGCGGAAGGCAAGAGCAGCCCGGAGATCGGCGAACTATTATATATCAGCGTTCATACCGTGCGCCGTCACCGGGACAATGTGATGCGCAAGCTCAAATTGAAGAGCCTGGCCGATCTGGTCCGCTACGCCCTGGACCAGCACTATCTCTAGTTTTCCGTCTTCGGGATTTTTTTCTTATAGTCAATTCTGACTACCCGCAATTGGTTATCCCTACGGATAGACACCCCCAGTTCAATACCTTAGTATAAGGTCACTGGTTTTTACCACTGATGCCTGAGCCGCGGGCGGCTAAATTGCTGCGGCGGTAAATCAGGTTAACCCAAAATCTCATGGCCTCCGGCCCCATGGAAGCCATGACCAAGGGAAAGGACTAGAGCTATGCGGCACGACGACATTCTAGTGTTAAACGACGGTTCTCCCCTGTTACCTCTGATCGGGGGACTTCTTGAAGCTCGGGGCTATGATATTTTCCTGACCGACGAGCCGGAAGAGGCCCTGGAAATCGGCTTTAGCCATCCCCTGGGGCTGATAATTGCCAAGCTCGACGGTGACCAGATCGACCGGCTGGCCGTGCTCAGTATGATCAAAAACCTAAACCCGGCGGCCAAGCTAGTAGTTTTAAGTGATGACACTGGATTCCCAGCAGAGGCCTATGAGATGGAGGTCGACGATTACATTCACCCACCCTGCCGCTCGGCGGAAATCTGGCAGCGAATTGCCCGAATGGCCCGTGCTGTCCCGGTTGGCGCTCAAGCAGAATCAAAATCACCGGCAGCACCCGCCCGCGGGCGCTTATTCCCGATAAACTTGCTGGTCTTCAGTAAATTAGGGCTAATGCTGCACGATCTTCAGGTCTCCCTGACCGGCATCGCCAATCGCTTGCAGGTCTTAAAATATCAGGCTGAGGAGCACTACGGTGACGAGTTAAAGGCGACGGTAGATAGCACTCTCACTGAGATTGTAAAAATGATCAGAATGACCAGGAAATTCTCAAATAACTTCTCGGGCCAATGGCCGGGGCTGACACCATCACTGTATGATTTAGATAAGGACCGATTAATCTTAAAGGAATCAACGGGAAATCCGGGGGATCTGGTTTCTAAACAGATTCATTAGGAGGACAATATGTGTTCATCCAACCGACCGGCAGGATCGGTAACCTACTTTAACTATAACTATAGATTGACGTTGATCCTGGTGCAGCAAGGGGAAAGCCGGGAGGCGGCCTGGGCCCGGCATCTCACCATTTACCCGGAAGCTCTTCGGGCCTCCATCAGGATCTTTCATTATTCGGCTCAGGATTCACCCAGCAAAACAGGGGTTAACCTCAATGCTGTTCAGGTAAACGCCTTGGACGGGCGGGGGCTCCCCGCCCAATAACATAAGGGTGTTCAACTAAGGGCGGGGAGAACCTTGCCCCTAACCAAAAGAGAAATTCCCCCTGTTTAAGTGAACTTTATTGGGGTTAGCCTGAACTAAAACCATAGGGAGGACTATCATGACTGGGAACTTGATCAAAAAAGTGCCCGGCGGCTACCAGGTAGATGGTCTGAATTTACTCAGAGCCAATTGCGGCTGTGGCGGGCTAACCGGACCCGGGGGAGCCGGGGTCGGCGACTGTTGTCTAACCTATTCCACCGTCAAACATGAAGACCATATCATTGCCTTTTTTGCCAAGGCCGCTACCCTCAATACCCGCAATAACTATGAGTGGGGCTACCGGGTCAAGAAGGACGACCTGGAAATCGACGTGTTGGTTTATGATACCCGGGACCCGAAAACTTTCACATTTGGTGGCCAGTACCCCCCGCCGATCTCGGCCTGGCAGGAACGCGGCTGGGAAGTCCTCTCCCAGTTTGAAAGGCCCCTGGCAGGCAGCGGCAAGCAACTGCCGGACAAGCGCCAATGTCCAAGGTGATAAAAGTTACCGATTTAGTGGCTGAATCTGGGGATGGAAGGATTACCGGAGAAAGTTGACTGCCTGGATCTCAGTGGGCTCGTATCTACCGGGCGGGTAGCCCTGAAGACCTGGTTAACCTCCTTTTCCCGCACCCAGCCCCTTATCTGGCGGGATGTGCCCTTCTGTTGATGATTCTCTCCACTGCACCCCCTGAGACTGGACTCCAGTAACGAGCTTTCAAGAACTGCTGCCGCCGGCCTGCTCAGACCCTGATTAATAACAATCTGGGCCACGAAAATCAGGCTTAACTTTGCCTGACCGGCCTGGGTCAAACGGACGGCGTAACGTGCCGCCACCTCAGAATTACGGTATGTATTCACCGTCGCCCGGAGACGGCCATACATAATCTCGTTCCTTGGTCTTCTGGAAGGATTGCAGGTGCGCCTTGTCATTGAGAACAACGGCCCCGGTTCTGAGCTCTCAGAAGCGCTGGACTTCGCCTCCGGTCTGGGACTGGCGGCCATGGAGGAACGCCTGAACAAGAAGATATCACGTCTGGTTGCGTCCAGGCCAAGGGCCGGTCCCAAGCTGGCGATCTCGTGAGCCTTATCCCTTTATTTTTTTGACTTGGTTATGTTTGGTCGTTGCCCGGTGCCAGGCTCATCCTGAGTTTGCCAGCCGCCGCCCAGGGCCCGGTACAGGGCAATGACCGCCAAAAACTCGTTGGCTCGATCCTGGGTTAACCGCAGCTCGGATTCAAATAACTGCCGGTCTCAATCCAGTACTTCCAGGTAGGTGGTCGCTCCACCATAAAAGCGCTGCTTGGCCAGTTCGGTTTGCCGGCTCAACGCCTGGACCTGTTTTTCTGATTCAAGGGCTACTTCCTTAAGCATCCGCACCCCCACCAAGGCGTCGGAGACTTCTCGGAAGGCTTGCTGAATGTACTTTTTATAGACCAGCAGGGCCTCCTGCTTCTGAGCCTCGGCGGCCCGGTGAACAGTCTTTTCAAAGCCGCGGATTCCCAGCCTGTGCAGGCGAAAGAGACCCCAAATGGATCTTTGAGCGTAACCCGGTATTACCCCCGGCAGGCGGCAATCTTCCGGCTGTTCTAAGGCCTTGAAAACAAGGAATTGCCTCTGCTGACCTGGAAAGGCTAATTGATTTATTATTACTCATCGGCAGATCGCAAGGCGATGACCGTAGCATTACGCCCGGTGTGGCGATCCCGGCGATAAGAGAAAAAGTCGGCGGCTTGGCAGCAACTGCAGAGACCGGCTAGCTGGATCAGTTCCGGCCGCACCCCTTGGGCCTGCAACTGGTCCCGGCTAAGACGCCAGAGGTCGAAATAGTCAGGGCGGGTTTGATAAGACCAGAATTCTTGAGGCAATTCCTGACGATAATTGACGAATTCAGCGCAGCCGGGGCCTAAGGAGGGACTGATGCCGACGTGCAGGTCTTGGGGGCGGGAGCCGAAGTTCTCCTGTAGCAGGCGCACGGTCTGGCCCAGGACGTTCTGGACGTTGCCCCGCCAGCCGCAGTGCACGTTAGCAATCACCCGCCGCTGAGGGTCATAGAATAAGACCGCCTGACAATCGGCCTGTTTCACCATCAGCGCCACTCCGGGGACGTTAGTGATCAGAATGTCTATCCCCTGGGATTCCCTAGTTGCAACCCGCGGTGGGAGTGTAGAAATGATCAAGGCCTTTTTGCCATGCACCTGACCGACACTCACCAGTTCCGACACGCCCAGCGCCTCCCGCACCAATTGCCGGTGGTATAAGACTCGCTCCGGTTGATCCCCGACCGTCAGGCTGAGATTGAGGCTGTTATACGGCGGCGAGCTTACTCCCCCCTGCCGGGTAAAAATCCCGTGGACCAGCTCGGGAAACCCGGCAAACAGGGTAAAACGATAATAAACCAGCTTCCCCTGGCGGACCTGATGCAAAGGCATGGCGGCGGCTCCGAAACGCTAAGGTTAATCAGACTTTTTTGCTAACCTGGTTTGCCCAAAAATTTTAGGGTAGGGCACGAATATTCGGCCAGGTTTACATTTAGCGCGGTTAATCAATTTGTGTCAAGCTGTTGCGGATTACTCGAAATTTTAATATACCAGGAAGGTAATTTATCAACTGTTAGCCAACAATGAGGTCGCCGGGCTGGCGTTGCAAGCTTTCGGGTGCCAGAAATTGCGCCGGGATAGTTCAGGATGAGGAAAATACTAATTGTTTTCCATAATTGACCCGGCTGTGTTATGATAGCGGTCCAAGACGCAAAATTCGCCTAATTTTATTCTAAGCTACTAAATTATTTTGATATTTTATAGCCATTAATCCAGGAAAGGAAAGGGATGGGACAAACCTGGACCCGCGACCCGGCCCTGCGCCGCAAATTGCTGGTAGTCGCCGTGCTCTATTTTGCCGAGGGCGTGCCGTACGGGTTTATTAACATTGCCCTGTCGGTCTATTTTCGCACCCAGGGCATGCCCTTGGAACAGATCGGCTTCCTCAGCATCCTGGGTTTGGCCTGGAGCTTGAAGGTGTTATGGTCGCCATTGGTGGATCGCTTCGGCTCGCGGGCCGCCTGGATAGTACCGGCCCAAGTAGTCATCGCCTTGAGTATGGTCGCAGTGACGGGCTTTGAGGTATCCCCGGCTCCCTGGAGTTTCTGGGTGCTGATCGCCCTGTTGTGTACCGGCTCGGCCACCCAGGATCTGGCTATCGATGCTTATACCATTGATCTTTTAGAAACCGGGGAATTGGGAGTGGCCAACGGCGTACGCATTGGCGCGTACCGGGTAGCGCTGATAGCCTCCGGCGGCGGACTGGTCATGCTGAGCGCCGTCCTGGGCTGGTCCCCGACCTTTATTGCGGTGGCCGTAATGATGGCCGCGCTGGCCCTCACCGTAGTAATTTTTCGGCCCTTTCATCAACCCCGCCCGGTTACCCTGAAGTCCAATCCCGAGGCCTTCCAGGGTCAACTCCGGGCCGCGCTCAACGGCATCTGGCGGTTGCCCCAGATCTGGGCCATCGTCCTGTTTACCTTGTTTTTTAAGGTCGGGGATGCCATGATGGGGTCCATGATCAGTCCCTTCTGGGTGGATCAGGGATTCAGCCGGACTGAAATCGGACTGGTGTCCGGCACCTTTGGGGCCGGAGCCACCATTGTCGGGTCCATGGTAGGTGGGTTTTTGACCAGTTACTGGGGGATTGCCCGGGGCTTGTGGGTGCTGGGCGGCTTCCAGGCCCTGTCCAATCTGGGTTATTGGGTGGCAGCCCTGCCCGGCATGTGGCGCTACACCACTTACCTGGCCTCGATCGGCGAAAGCTTTACCGGCGGCATGGGCTCCGCGGCCTTTATGGCCTTCCTGATGAGCCTCTGCGACAAACGGTTCAGCGCTACCCATTACGCCTTTTTCAGTTTCCTGTTCGGCTTTAGCCGTTCGATTGCCGGATTTTTGGGAGGGCTGGGAGCCGCCCATTTCGGCTATGCGCCTTTCTTTTTTTATACTTTTTTGGCTGCCCTGCCCGCCTTTGCCCTGCTGCCCTGGGTGTTGCCGGTGATCCGAGGGCTGGAGCAGGAGTCATTGGCGCTGGCCAAGGAGAGTTGAGATGGATAAAAATTCTTATGCTGACAAATTGCAGGCCTTAACCGACATTTTTCAGGGGGACGGCTCATACGCCAAGAAGGTTTTAGATCAATGGCTGCAGCATAAAAAAGCCGAATTTGAAGCCGAAATCATGGCGGAAGTCAACCGCCGCCTGGAAGGACTGAGCTCTATCGTGCCGGTGACCATGCGGGTGGTGATCGATGCCGATGGCATCCATCTACCTTCGGGCAAGGTCAAGCCCGCGACCCCGAAAACCAAACGCGCTAAACTCGAGGTCGCCGAGGCCGGCAAAAAATAGGTCATCTCCGAGACCCAGGCTTGGACCGTCAGGAATATGAAAAACGTCTGGCCACCGCCATCCGCCTGTTAGGAGAGGAAGCCGGTCACCGTTATATGCAACAGCGGCTGGGGGAATTGCGCGGCCAAATCGCCACCCGGATGCGGCAGGCCGTCGAGGAGCGGCTTCAGGGGTTGCATAGCGTATTCCCCGTGGAGGTGTCAGTAGAGATCGGCCCGGAAGGGGTGCGAGTACAGCGCCCCCGCCAGACTCGAAGACGGTTAAATACATGAGATGAACCAGAATACCGATGTTATCCGGGTACTATTAACCGGTCTGCCCCGAAGTGGCAAGACTACCGCGGTGCAACGGGTGATAGCCGGGTTTGGCGGGCGGGCTAGCGGGTTTTTTACCCGTGAACTGCGCCGCCACGGCACCCGGGTCGGCTTTGAGATTGTTACCCTGGCGGGTCAGACCGCGGTTTTGAGCCACGTTGATTTTCCCGGGCCCTTACGGGTGGGCAAATACCGGGTCAACCTAGCAAATTTACATCAGGTTGCTTTACCCGCGTTAGTCCCTGCCCCCGACCTTGACCTGATCGTGGTCGATGAAATCGGTAAGATGGAATGTCTGTCACCCCAGTTTATCGCGGCTATCGACAGGCTGTGGGCCGCACCCGTGCACCTGTTGGCCACGGTGGCGGCCACTGGCGGAGGTTATATTGAGGCCGTGAAGCGTAAACCAGGGATTATTTTGCTCACCATCAATCCCCAAAATCGAGACCTGGTCCCCGCCCGGATTTTGCAACTACTTCAGCCCCAGTTATCGAAATCAAGCTAAATGAAAACGAAGGTTTAATACCAAGTTGCCTTAAAAGAAATCTACCTTAAACCGTAGGGGCGCAATTCATTGCGCCCTCAAGGGCTTGATAAATCAAGCCCCTACACTCAGGATATTACATTTTTTGATAACACCTGGGTAAAGAATTTTTTGTTGGCTGATACATATCTTTATTAACCTAGGCCCTGTAGATATACTATTAGATGCCGGTTAAACTCATCCGGATTTTCCAGATTGGAGCAATGTGCCGCGTCGGGGATAAACTGGAGGATGGCGTTTTTGATATTAACCTGGAGATATTTGGCCAGGCCCAGGGGAGTGGACTGATCCTCTTCGCCCACCAATATCAGGGTGGGGATGTCGATCACCGGCAATAGCCAGCGGTAATCGCCGTTGAAGGTGGCAATCAAACCCTGCCGGTAGGGACCCCGGGGGGTGGCGGCGGTAATGTCGATCAATTCCTGGCGCAGGGCCGCCGGGGCCTGCCGGCGGAGGTTCAAATGGGCAAAGGTTTGCGCCCACTGCAACATGGACATGCTATCCAGGAGACGCAGGAATTCCTCCAGCCGGGCCAGATGGGGGAAAAAAGCGGTGGTATCGGCCAGGATCAAGGATTTCACCTGCAGGGGATAGCGCAGATAGATTTCTAAGGCAATCATCCCCCCCATCGATAAGCCGCAGAAATGGGCTTGGGTTATCCCTAGTTTTCTGGTTAAATCGATAATATCATCAGCATAGGCCCGGATGGTGATCGCTTCCTCGGGGCGATAACCGGACTGACCATGACCGCGCAGGTCTGGGGCAATGGTCCGCCACTGGGCAGACAGTCCCTCCAACTGATAGCGCCAGCTCGCGGCATTGCCGCCCAGGCCGTGAATAAAGATCAGCGCCTGGCCCGCACCTTGATCAAAATAATTGAGTTCGATACAGGGGGAATGGAACGAACAATCAATCGCCATTTTTTGGGGCTTCAGCATAATGGGCCTCCGATAGATGATTCCTCAAATACTGTTACAGTCTAATTCCACCAATACAGGGAAATGATCAGAGATCTGGCGGCCCTTTTTAGGTCGCACCACCTGCGCCGCCCGGGGCACCAGTCTGTAGTTGACATAGATATAATCAAGTCGCAACAGCGGCAGGCGAGTGCTATAGGTGCCTCCCCGGCCATGTCCGACTTGACGCCAGACATCGGCCAGATGCTTTCTGAGATAATGGGATACAAACCCCTGGGGTAAAGAATTGAAGTCTCCAGCCAGTAAAATGGGCTGGCCCTGATCTGCCCCGGCAGCCGGGATGCGGGCCAGCAGACGACGGACCTGACGGGCCCGCTCCCGGGGCAAATGGCCCAGATGGGCGTTGAATACCCGAAGCGGCCCCCAGGGGCTGGCGATCTCCACTTCCAGACAGGCGCGGCGGGAGCGGGCCAGGATGGTCAGGTCGTGATGCCGGGTGTGGCGAATCGGCCAAGTAGAGAGCACCGCATTGCCCAGGACACCGCCGGTATGGGAACGGACCGGGGCAAAGGCCCACCAGACCCCCAAATGTTTACCCAGCCATTCCCCCTGATTCTCCCAGCCAAAGCGGGTAGGACCCTGTTTAACTTCCTGGAGACAAATCACCTGCGGCGCGGCCTTAGCCAACATCTCCACCAGGAGCTGTAACTGCCGCGGGCCTTTGCCGGGGCCGCCATGGATATTATAGGTTAGCGCCTTGAATGACAAAAAAGTTTATTATCCTTTCGGAATTTGCCGGGGGAGCACCCCCAGGACAAATTAACCATATTTTCGCGACCGACGTTCCGGGCGGCCCAGGGAGCAGCCAGCAGCAGGCCGCTGACCGGGACAAAATGTAACAACAGACGGTCCACCGTAGCTCGCATATAAAAGGGAAATTCGGCAACCGAAGCCGGGACCACGGCATAGGCCAGTATGATAGCGGCCAGATTCCCTAAGGTTACTAATACCAGAAATAGCCCGGGCGAGTAAAGGGCCTCCCAGCCCCACCAGACCCCGGCCAAGATCACCACTGGCCAGAATAACCCAAAATAGGGCGGCCAGACCAGGGCCTGGAGTAGATAAATTATGGCATGCCAGAATTGGGCGGGGAAAAACCCGCCCACATGGTCGGCCCCGATAGTCATTTGGTGGGTCAGACAAAAATAGCGCCAGGGAAAATAAAATAACAGGGTTAGGAACCCGATTCCAGCCAGACTGGCGAATTTTCGGCCCCGGCCGGGCGGCCACAGCCAGAGCAGGGTCAGGGCCGCGGCCAGAAAGTTGATCATCACCAGGGACCCACCCTCGTATTTGCTCCACAACATGCCCCCGCCATATACGCCCACCAGGATCAGGCTGCCCGCCGGGGCCTGATCGCGCAGCCAGAGAAAGAGCAGACCCGCGCTTACCAGGGTATAGTAGGTCAGGGCCAGGTCGGCATAGGCAATAAAGCAATGGGTAATCAGGGTTGGGCCGTTCAGCACCAGGAAGGCCGCGCCCAGCCAAGCTCCCGGCCGCTTGACCGGTAAGCGCCGCAAAAAACTATAAAACATCAGCACCAGACAGCCGCCCCAGAGGGGGAATATGGCTTTGACCAGATGATCTACCACCCCTCCCAGCCACAGGTAGATATAGGTCATCAACAACGGCACCAGGTTGGGATAATAATTATGCGCCTCGAAGCGGCTCAGATCAATGGCGCGGCTCAGATAAAAGGCCTTGGCCTTGAGGCCCCAGGTGGTGATGGCGTCCCAGGCCCACAGGGGGTAAAGCGTCGCCCGGAGCAGGGCAAAGGCGAAAGCTAGTAACAGCAAAATCAGCCAGGCCCGCTCCCGCCAGGTCCAGCCGCAGCCGTAGCCCAGGGTAACGATCTTCCGAGCCGCGGACCAGAGTTGACACAGATCATTCTGCCAGAGCCGCCGCCGCGAGGTCAAGGCCCACCAGGGACAAAGAATAATCAGCCAGGGCCCCAAAACCCAGGGGAGGCTAAAATCAATATTCAGAAAAGTCAGGACCAACATCCACAGCGTCAGGACTAAAGCCCCCAGACCAAAACCCAGAGCAAACCGTTCTAAGGCGGTGAAGCCGGAAGTCCGAGGGAGACAAACGATCAACAGGCCGTAACCCACCAACTCAATGGAGGCCAGTCCCAGGGCCAGCCAGAACCCGGTCAGCAGCCCCTCAATCATAGAAGCCTCCGACCAGCAAATCGGGTCGCACCACATATACGGTTCCGGCCTTCGACTCCATCAAGTATTGGAAAGCCGGGTGGTTGGGAGGTTCCAAATAATAGCGGGCGGCCGGGGGCAGACCATCTCGAATAATCAAATACTCAGCCTGTTCCCGGACCAGGCGGTCAAACAGTGGTGCCGGTCTGATACGCGGACGCAGCAGGATATGGCGTCGGGGATAAAGCAGGTAACGGGCCTTATTTTCCTTTCCGGCCTCATAGCGATCCAGAAAGACGTAGGTGGCGGCAGGTGGGATGATCTCCTGGACTTCGGCCAAGCCTTGGGAAAAAGGCTCTTCTTGACGGATGGCGGCACCGATCTGGCCGGTTAGCAGGCGGTTGATCAGATCCTGACCCTCGGGGGCGAACCACCAGATCAGCCAGCCGACTTGCGCCAGCCACAGGACCAAAATGATGGTCACCACAAAGTCGCGGCGGCCATCAGGATTTTGCCGTGGGGCTAATCCCACCAGCGAAACCTGATAATATGGAACAGGGCCGCGAGGCCGTCCCGCCAGGTGATTTTTTTGCCGTGGTCGTAGTCCCGGCCATCGTAAGAGATCGGCACCTCATAAATGCGGCAGCGTTGCTTGGCGACTTTGGCGGTCAGCTCCGGTTCAACCCCGAAACGGTCTGACTTGATCTGGATTTTCTTAATGACCTCGGCCTTGAACGCCTTGTAGCCGGTTTCCATATCGCTGAGATTGAGATTGGTGAAGATGTTGGAAAGCGTGGTGACCACTCGATTACCCAGATAATGCCAGAAAAATAATACCCGGTGGGGGGCGGCCCCGATCAGACGGCTGCCAAACACCACCTCAGCCAGGCCCTTTTTGATCGGTTCCAATAATATCGGGTAATCACTGGGGTTATATTCCAGGTCGGCGTCCTGAATGATGACGACGTCACCAGTTACCTGGGCAAAGCCGGTGCGCAGCGCCGCGCCCTTGCCCTGGTTGCGGTCATGATAAAAGATCTTCAGATTATCAGCAGTTTGACCCAGCCGGGCCAGAATCTCCCGAGAATTATCCGTAGAGGCATCATCTACCACGATAATTTCTTTATCGTAGGGGGTCTCCTGAATGCGCCGCATGATTTCTTCCAGGGTATTTTCCTCATTATAAACCGGAACGACAATACTCAGTTTCATCGCCATGGTTTCTCCATATCTAGCTGAAATCGCGGGTGGGACAGGACTAGACGCCGCACTCACCTAACATATCTATATTTCTAATATTCCATTATAGCTGTCAAGTAGTGATAATTTTTGGTTGACAGTCAGAAACTAGCTATGCTAATGACTGCTAGGTCATTATATTGACTAAGAGGCTAGCCTTTGGTTTATTGGAGAGGAATGAAGTTTCCTAAAAATGCCACCAAAAAACAGGTCTTAGGCGAATTTCGGACCGGCGAGATAGTGGCCGCGGCCAAACAGGTAATCGCGGTTAAAGGTTTTGCCGCGGCCACCATGGATGAGATTGCCGAAGCCGCGCAGATCGCCAAAGGGACGATTTATCTCTATTTTAAAAGTAAGAATAGCCTGTTTGAGGCCGTAGTTACCAGTATTATGGCGCGGCTGGTGGCGCAGGTGCAGGAAATCCGACAGAGTTCCAAACCCCCGAAGGAAAAAATCAGATGCATTTTAAAGGTCATGTTGGAAATGCTGGACGCGGAACAGGCGTTTTTTCGGGTTTACGTGAGTGAATTCCCCTGTCTATTGCCCCGCTCCGCGGATGGATCGACCACCGTGATTGATCTGGACCAGGATTTTGTGGCGGCGATTGCCGAGGTATTGGCCGAAGGCATGCAGACCGGGGATTTCATCGCCGAAGAGCCGCGTAAAGTGGCCTATGTGCTCCGGGGTATGACTCGGGCCGTGGCCATCCATAAAATGATTGAGCATTCCTCCGAGTCAGTGTTGGCGGCGCTGCCGTTGCTCTCCAACCTGGTCCTCCAGGGTCTGACCTCGCCTCTCAAGAGGGCCAAGTCCGCTAATCAGAGACCAAGATGAGTCAGTCTTATCTACGTCTGTGCTTATTGAGTTGTTTAGTGCTGATTGGTTTGGTATATCCGCTGCGGGCCGAAGAGATGGTCCTGCCCCCAAGCCCCCTTAGTTTAGAGCAGGCGCTCAATCTGGCCTGGAAGAAAAATCCTGCCCTCAAGGTAAGTCGGCTGGATCAATTGATTGCCGATCAAGAGGTTGTGCGGGCCCGGTCCGGTTATCTGCCGAAGGTAGACGCCAGAACCAGCCAGACCATTTATGATAACCCTACAAAATTCCAGGGCATGGAGACTGGGGGCCCCGGTGGCGCCTTTACCTTTTCCATGACCGATCGCAACTTTTGGTCAAATCAAGTAACCCTCGATCAGACCATCTATGATTTCGGGGCTACCGGCTCCCGCTATCGCCAATCAGTGTTGGGCAAGGAAATCGCTCGGCTCAATACCGGCAATACCCGTGATGAAATTTTTTTCCAGGTGGCGCAGCTATATTTTCAGGTGTTGAGAAGTGAGAAGTTGGTGATCGTGGCCCAGCAAGAGGTGGTGCAACTCCAGGAGCACCTCAAGGACGCCCAGGATCTCTTTGAATTCGGGTTAGTCACCTATAATGATGTCCTGCAGGCCCAGGTCGCTTTGTCTGATGCCCGGCAACAATTGATCCGGGCCCAAAATACGGTAATTAATACCCGGGCGGCGTTTAATAAGCTCCTAAATATCCCGGTCGATCACCCTACCCAACTCCAAGCCGAGGATGGGATCGCGCTTCCTACCTGGAATCAACAGAACGCCACTGAACTGGCCCTGGGCGAGCGTAGTGACCTCAAAGCGGTCCAGCGCCAGGTCTTGCAAGGTGAGAAAGGAGTGGACGAGGCCCGGGCCGGTTATTTCCCTCGCCTGTTTGCCCAGGCCGGTCATAGCTACCAGCAAAATGATCTGACCATCCATGATAGCCAATACTTTGCCATCTTGGGATTGCAGTGGAATCTGTTTTCCGGCCTGGATACACGCGCCCAGGTAGCCCAGGCCAGTCAGCGGGTGCAACAATTACAGGTTCAGAAGCATGATCTGGACCAACAGGTGCGCTTGGAGGTCCAGACTGCCTCTTTAGGGCTCAAAGAGACCGCCGAACGGATTACCGTAACCAAGGATGCGGTGGCTCAGGGCGAGGAAAATCTGCGTCTCAATCAGGAACGTTATCGGGAACAGGTAGGAACCGCTACCGATGTGATTGATGCGCAGACCTTGCTGACCCGGGCCCGGGTAAATTATTTCAACGCCATTTTTGACCATCAGATCGCCAAGGCCCAGATGTTGCGGGCCGTGGGGCGCATTAATAGTTTGGCCGCCAAGGATGACTTGGACGCGAATGGGCAAAAAAATGGCCGACCCTAATCCTCCCAAGCCCAGATCCAGTCGGAAGTCCACCCGGATCGTGATCCTGATCGTGATAATCCTGCTAGCCAGCAGCGGCGGCGTGGCTTACTGGTGGTATAGTCGCGTCTACGTGTGGACTGACAATGCCTATGTGGCCGGCCATCTGGCGGTGATCTCGCCCCGTATTGCGGGTCGGGTCGAACAAGTTCTGGTCTCGGATAATTGGTTTGTGCGCCAGGGCCAACCGTTGGTCAGGTTGGATGCGACGGATTTTGAAGTGGCGGTCCAGCAAAGCCAGGCTGCCTTGGAGCGGATTCGAGATGAAGTAGCCCAAAAATATATTGCCGTGGCCGCGGCCCAGGCCCATATTGCCCGAGCCCAGGCCAATTTTTCCAAAGCCACTACCGACCGGGAGCGTTACAGCAATCTTTATCAACGCCAGACCATACCCAAAGAGACCCTGGACC
>JAQVHY010000038.1:22633-24764 GCA_028695935.1 Desulfobacca sp. | reverse complement strand
ATTGGCCACAGGATTCATGGGCAAAGAACACCGCCACGCTCAGGGCAAAGTCCACCGCGCTGACACTCTGGTCCAACACCAGCATGGTGCCGGAGCCCAAGGCGCCGCCGATCTTGGCCAGGGAGCCGTAGTCCAGGGGCGTGTCCAGGGCCTCGGCGGTAACTACGCCCGCCGAGGCGCCGCCGGTCTGGCACATCTTGAAGGTGCTGCCGGGACGCATGCCGCCGCCGTAGGTATCGATCAGTTCCCGCAGGGTAATGCCGACCGGGGCCTCGACGATCTGCGGCGTCTGGACGTGGCCGATGATCTGGTAAATCTTGGTGCCGGTGGTATCCGCGGTCCCCAAGCCTTTGTACCAGGCCCCGCCTTTATTGATAATGGCCGGGACCGCGGCCAGGGTCTCGACGTTATTGACCACCGTGGGTTTATGCCACAGGCCCTCGACGCCGGGGAACGGCGGCTTGGCCCGCGGATAGCCGCGCTTGCCTTCGATGGATTCGATCAGGGCGGTCTCCTCGCCGCAGATGTAGCAGCCGAAGCCGGAGCGCACCTCGACATCAAAGGCAAAGTTGGTCCCGAACAGGTTCTGGCCTAAATAGCCTTTGGCACGGGCCTGCTCAATGGCCCGGTTGAGGCGGTGCTTGGAGAGATAATATTCACCGCGGCAATAGATGTAGCCTTTAGAGGCGCATACCGCAAACCCGGCAATGGCCATGCCTTCCAGCACCTTATGGGGATCGCCCTCCATAAGGTAGCGGTCCTTGATGGTCCCCGGCTCCCCTTCATCGGCGTTGCAGATGATATATTTCTGGGGTACTTCTAACGGCCGGGTGAAAGACCATTTGACGCCGGCGGGGAAACCTGCACCCCCACGGCCCCGGATGCCGGAGGTTTTGACCTCTTCCACCACCTGTTCCGAGGTCATGCTGGTGACCGCCTTTTTCAGGGCCTGATAACCGCCCTTACCCACATAGTCGTCGATCTTCTCCGGGTTGATGACGCCGACGTTTTCCAGTAATATCGGCTCCACCGGACCTTGCCGGTAGCTGCGGAAGTCTTTGGTGCTATACGGCAGGGTCTTATAGTCCGCAACCTTCCCGGCCCGATAATCGGCAACGACCTGTTTGATCTTCTCCTTGGTCAGATTGCCAATCACCACCTCGTTGATTTGCATGGCCGGAGCCACCTCGCAGACTCCCAGACAGGCGGTGGTCTCCAGGGTGAAAAGGCCGTCGGCGGTAGTCTCCCCCACCGCGAGGCCCAGTTCCTCCTGCATGGCGTGGAGCAGGTTATCGGCGCCCAGCACGTGGCAGGGGGGCGACTCGCAGAAGCGAATGACATACTTGCCCTTGGGTTGCCAGGCATACATGGAATAAAAGCTCATCACCCCGAAGACCTCGGCCCCCGAAACTCCCAGGCCCTGGGCAATACGCTGTTGGACCTCGGGGGGAATATAACCCAGGGCCTCCTGGGTGGCTTGCAGACAGGGCATCAAAGCCCCCGGCCGGTCCTGATAATTGGCGATGATATTATCAATTCTAGCCCACATTTCGGGGATCAATACAGATTCACTATGACTGGTAGCATGACTGCTCATGATTGGCCTCCCTTACAATTTTTCTAGCCGCACCGCGCAGGCTTTATACTCGGCGGTCAGACAGCCAGGGTCAAAGGCCGGGTTGGTAAGCCAGTTGGCACAGCCGTCCCGGAAGTGGAAGGCCATCCAGACCATACCCTTCGGCATCCGATCGGTGACCTTGGCCCTAACCTTGACCTGCCCCCGACGGGAGGCGACCTTGATCATCTCCCCGTCCCGGATGCCCAGCGCCGCGGCATCAGCGGTAGAAATGTCAGCGGTTTCTTCGGGCAGTCGATCGTCCAATCCCACGGAGCGACCGGTCTGAGTGCGAGTGTGATAATGGTAGAGACGGCGACCGGTACTGAGCACCAAGGGATATTCAGCATCCGGGACCTCGGCGGGCGGGGTCCAGTCCACCGGCGTAAAATTACCCTGGCCACAGGTGAAACAGCCGTCCTTGTGCAAGAAACAGGTACCGGGGTGTTCCAGACTGGGCACCGGCCACTGCAGGCCGTCACCTTCGAGGCGGGAGTACTTCACCCCGACCAATTG
>JAQVHY010000038.1:0-22533 GCA_028695935.1 Desulfobacca sp. | reverse complement strand
CCACTACAGCAGGATTCCACGTATTTCTGAGCGTAAAGGTTTTCGGAAATCAAGACATGCATCAGGCCATTTAAGAAGGCGATATCGGAGCCGACCTTGATGGGCACATGAAGGTCGGCAAAATCAGCCAATGGGGTGCGGCGAGGGTCAACGACAATAAGCTCAGCTCCCTTGACCACCGCGTTTTTCAGGAAAGTGGCGGCCACCGGGTGCGCCTCGATCATATTAGTGCCGATGCAGAAGAAGCCCTGGGCCTTACTAAAATCAGCAAAGGAGTTAGTCATCGCTCCCGAACCGAAGGCAGCCGCCAGACCGGCGACCGTGGGAGCGTGTCAGGTACGGGCGCAGTGATCAATGTTATTGGTTTTGATCACCGCGCGGAAAAGTTTTTGCATCTGATAAGAGTCTTCATTAATACTGCGGGCACAGCTGACCCCGGCGATGGCATCGGCACCGTGACGTTCGACGGTCTCCTTGATCTTATCCGCCACCAGGTCCAGGGCCTCGTCCCAAGAGGCCTCCCGCAGCTCCCCGCCTTTTTTATCCCGGATCAGGGGAGCGGTGAGACGTTCCGGGGAGTAGATAAAGTCATAGCCGAAGCGGCCCTTGACGCATAGCCGGCCCTTATTAGGGGCCGCACCTTCGACCGCGGTGACTTTGACGATCTGGCTGCCTTTCATATGCAACAGGAGCTGGCAACCGACGCCGCAATAGGGGCAGGTAGTGCGGACCTTCTTGGTCTCCCAGGGCCGTCCCAACCCTTTGGCCTTGCGCTCGGTCAAAGCCCCCACCGGACAGGCCTGGACACACTGACCACAGAAAACGCAGTCGGAATCTTTATAGGGCAGGTCGCTGCGGGTGACGATCTTGTTGTGGGCGCCGCGATAGCCGATATAAATGGCGCGGTTGACCTGAATCTCATTACAGGCCCGAACGCAGCGGCCACACATGATGCATTTGGAAAAATCCCGGACAATAAGTTTGTTATCGTCTTCAAAATAATACGGCGTGTCCGGTGGCGCCGCAAAGCTGGGAGTCGGAACATTATAGCGATAGGCCAGGGCTTGCAATTCGCAGGCGCCGTTGGCCTCGCAGATCAGGCAATTGTGATTGCCCGAGGCCAGCAGCAGTTCGATAACCATCCGCCGGGCCTCCACCACGCGCTCCGATTCGGTGTGAATGACCATCCCCGGGGCCGCGGCGGTGGCGCAGGCCGGGACTAAAGTGCGCCCCCCCTCGACCTCTACGACACATACCCGGCAGGAACCGGTCGGGGTCGTATCCTTCAGATAGCAGAGCGTGGGAATGGTGTAGATCCCCGCCTGGCGGGCGGCCTCCAGGATGGTTTGACCAGGTTCAAACGACACGGTCTGGCCATCAATGGTAAGGCTAGGTTTGCTCATAGCCAGGAAACCTCCATGTGAATGTCAACCATAATGGTTCAGGGCCTTTCAGCCTGAACCCTCATCTTCCCTAAACTGAGTGAGTTGCTTTGACCAGTGAAACGGCCAGGTTTAGCTCGGCCTGGCTAATTTTTACCTTGACAAAATATGCCAAAAATGACATATTAGCCGATAGTGAATTATTACACACCAGCAACACCAATGTCAACCCTTTATTTCTATCAGAAGAAAGAAATATAAGCGTTTGTTAAAGTATTAAGATGGGGTTTAACATGCTATTTTTAGCATGATAGTTATGTTAAAAATAACATAACTACAAACCTCAAGGTATTACTTAGACTATTAGGCTGAGATAGACGCTTTAGTTGAGGGTGTTATGCATATCGGACCTTATAGTTTTGCAGAGTTTGTTGAGCTGGCCAAGTCATTTCATGGCTTTCCTGCTCCGGGGGTGCTTATCGGCGGCTTTATGGTAGCTCTGGCGCAGCGACAGGTGCCGACCGGAGTCCTCTATGACGCTATCAGCGAAACCCAGAAATGTTTGCCGGATGCAGTACAACTGCTCACCCCCTGCACCATGGGCAACGGCTGGTTGCGGGTCCTGCCGCTGGGCCGCTACGCCGTGACCCTGTATGACAAATTTCAGGGCCAGGGTTGGCGGGTGTTCGTCGATCCCGATAAGCTGGGGGCCTGGCCCGCGATCAAGGAGTGGTTTCTCAAGCAAAAACCCAAAAAGCAGCAGGATACCCCGGCCTTAATGGACCAGATCCGTCAGGCCGGCAGCCAGATCTGTAGTCTGGCCTCGGTGCAAGTACGGCCGGAATGGTTGGCGGTTCTCCCGGAAAGGAAATTCAGCATCTGCCCCCGTTGCGGAGAAGCCTTTCCCGCCGCGGATGGACTTATCTGTTTGGGGTGCCAGGGACAAGCCCCTTATGTGTTAATTGAAAAATCCATTGGACCAGTGGAAAAACCGAATTTACGGTCCGTGCCGGTGGAAGACGCGGTGGGCCATAAACTTCTCCACGACCTGACCCTGATCGTTCCCGGCGTCAGTAAAGGCCCAGCCTTCCGGCGGGGGGAGGTTATCACGGCCGGTGACCTCTGTCGTCTGCATCAGATGGGACGGCAGCACGTTTATCTCATGCCCCGGAACCCGCCCGAGGATGACTGGATCCATGAGGACCAGATCGCGGCCCTGTTCGGCCAGGCCATGGCCGGGGCTGGGGTAGAGGTGCAAGGGCCGCCTCAGGAGGGCAAGGTCAACCTGGTGGCGGCGCATTCCGGCCTGTTGATCGTCGACCAGGACCGACTACAACGCTTTAACCTGGTCCCCGAGGTAATGTGCGCCAGCCGCAAAGGCTACCGGGTGGTGGAGAAAGGGCAGGTAGTGGCCGGGACCCGCGCCATTCCGTTGTTCCTGGCCAAACGCTATCTGGAGCCGGCCTTGGAACTATTGAGTGCGGGGCCGCTTTTCGCAGTGAAGCCTTTGCGACCGGCCCAGGTGGGCATCCTGGTCACCGGCACCGAGGTTTTTCGCGGTCTGGTAGAGGATCGCTTTGCTCCTCTGATTGCCGCCAAGGTGCAAAAATATCACTGCCCGGTGATAGACTCCCTGATTGTCCCGGATGATCGGGAGGAGATTTGCCAGGCGGTGCAAAGGCTGTTGGCGGCGGGCTGTGATCTGTTGGTGACCACCGCGGGGCTGTCGGTGGATCCGGATGACCTTACCCGGCAGGGGTTGATCGATGCCGGGGTGACCGATCTGCTCTATGGCGCGCCGATTCTGCCGGGGGCTATGACCCTGCTGGCCCGCCTGGGCTCGGTGCCAGTCATCGGGGTACCGGCCTGCGCCCTGTATTTTCGCCATACCAGTTTTGACGTGCTGTTGCCGCGTCTCTTAGCCGGGGTGGCAATCAACCGCCAGGATCTGGCCGCCCTGGGCCATGGGGCCTTATGTCAGGAGTGCTCCACCTGCACCTTTCCGCATTGCCAGTTTGGGGCTTAAGTTTCATGGTTGTACAGTTTAATGATTCTAATGGCTTAACTTGATCTGAAATAGAAAAACAATTATTGAGTGGAGTGGTTGTGAAGACCAGGTTGACTATTTTGGGGTTGGCAATATGTTTGGTTTTCCCCAGCCTGGCCCGGGCTGGCGATAAGCTGATGGTAGCGGTGGCAGCCAACTACATGGTGCCCTTTCAGGAAATCAGAGAGCTGTTTGTTAAAAAATATCACATTGAAGTAGAACAGACCTTTGCCTCTACCGGCAAGTTCTATGCCCAGATCATCCATGGGGCTCCCTATGACCTGTTCCTGGCCGCGGATGAACAGCGTCCGAAGCTCTTATTTGACCAAGGCCTAGCCACTGAACCCTTTATTTACGCCACTGGTCGGCTAATTGTGTGGACCGCCAAAGCGGACCTGCGCCAGGCCAAAAATTGGCAAGACTTGATAAAATCTTCGGCGGTCCAAAAGATCGCCATTGCCAATATCGAAAATGCCCCTTATGCTACGGCCGCCAAAATCGCCTTGGAAAAGGTCGGGTTGTGGGACAGCGTCCAAGGCAAGCTGGTCTTTGCCCAGGACGTCGCCCAGGTCTTTCAATATGCCCATACCGGTGCGGTGGATGTGGGTTTCTGCCCTCTGTCGGTCATGGGAAACGATCTGGGCCAAAGCGGCTTTTACCTCAAAGTTGACCAAGCCCCACCAATAGTCCAAGCCGCCTGCGTCATCAAGAATTCAAAGCATCGGGAAGCGGCAGAGGAGTTAGCGGCGTTTCTGACCTCCGCCGAGGTCATGGCCATCAAGCAGCGCATCGGCTATGAGTAATGGATTGGTTGCCTTTATACCTGTCCGCCAAACTAGCGTTGGTGACCACGGTGATCTTAATCATCCTGACTGCGCCGCTCGCCTATATCCTGGCTTTCTGCCGGTTCCCTGGCAAAACCCTGGTAGAAGCTCTGGTGAATCTGCCGGTGGTGCTGCCCCCTACGGTGTTGGGCTTCTATCTGCTGATCTACATGGGTCCGCAAGGTGCTTTGGGGCGCTTATGGGAAGCCTGTACCGGGACATCGCTGATCTTTACTTTTCCAGGTATTGTTTTGGCCTCGCTCTTGTACAGTCTGCCCTTCGCGGTTCAGCCGATGCGCGCCGCGTTTGAAAAATTAGACCGTCGTCTCCTGGAAAGCGCCCATATCCTGGGGTTATATCCGGTGGCAACGTTTTTTCGGGTGGTGTTGCCTAACGCCCGCGGCGGTCTGATCGCCTCGGCCATTCTGGTCTTTGCCCATACCCTGGGAGAATTCGGGGTAATACTGATGGTGGGGGGAAGCATTCCAGGTAAAACCAAGGTCGCGTCCATTGCTATTTTTGAGGCGGTAGAAGCCCTGCGCTATCGGGAGGCCATGATATTGTCCCTCACCCTGATCCCGGTGTGCTACCTGATCCTACTCCTGGTCAACCTTTTGAACCGGAAATCGGCGTATGGGTCTTAAGGTCAGATTAATCAAACAACTGCAGCATTTTGAGTTGGACCTGGATTTTACCTGTGGTGCGGGTCAATTATTAGCCTTGGTCGGGCCTTCCGGGGCGGGGAAAACCACCACGGTCCGGATAGTGGCCGGGCTAGATAGGCCTGAGGCTGGCACCATCAGGTATCAGGATCAGTTCTGGGTGGATACCGCGGCCGATATTTTTCTACCCCCACAACAGCGCCGGGTAGGTTATGTCTTTCAAGACTTCCCCCTGTTTCCCCATTTAACGGTATATAAGAATGTTGCCTTTGCCTGCCAGGATGGCGAGCAGGTTGAAAATATCTTGAGGCTTTTGGGCATCTGGCATCTCAAGGACTGCTATCCTCAGCGGATTTCCGGCGGCGAGCGGCAACGCACCGCCCTCTGTCAGGCCCTGGCCCACCAATCACAGGTTTTGCTGCTGGATGAACCCTTTTCGGCCCTCGATGTAGCCACCCGCCGTCGATTGCGTGAGGAACTGAAGTCACTGAAGCACGAACTGGCGCGGCCCATCCTCTATGTCACTCACGACCTGGAGGAGGCCAGCTACCTGGCGGACGAGGTTCTGCCAATGGTTCAAGGACATCGGGATCAAAGCTGGTTAAGCCAACAACTGTATCCTGGATCTGGGCCAGCGTTGATCCTGTCCGCCCCTCAGTTCAGATTTTGGAAATCCGAAAATCCGAAGAATACCCCCCCGGAATCGAAGGGTTAAAATTAAGCTGAGCGCATCGAAGCCTTAACTGCCCTGGCTTGTCACCCCACCAAGGTGAGCGCTGGAAGCATAGGAACGCCATATCGGCTGACCAAGAGGCATATAGAGCATCGATGTCCCATTGGTAGAACTTCCCATCGTGCAATTGGAAAGCAGCAACAGAAAAATTAGCAAAGGTAAACCAAACCGGCAAACCATTACAACGGATGTTCCAGAAAGATAAAGTCATACATGCGCCATAAGATATTGATATTGAATTAGATATTATTCTTTTGACAGTTTTTTTTCAGCCAGTCCAATTCCTCCTTTAATTGGCCAATCTGCCGGTAAAGTTCCTGGATCAGCTTTTCTTGGTCTCGATTCCGCTTTTCCCGATGGTCACCGAATAGTTCTGCCAACCCTTGCTTGACCTGAACTTTCCAACGTCGTATCTGGCTGGGATGCACCTGAAATTCCTGGGCTAATTCAGATGACGTTTTGTCCTCTCGTTGCGCCTCCAAAACCACCCTGGCCTTGAAGGCCGGCGTATGCTTGGAGCGTAAACCTGGCATTTTTGAACCCCTTCCCTAACCCTACCTGTGTCTTAATACACTGTCTAAATTTTGGGGTCCATTATAAGTTTTATGTCAACTACTCTATGTTGAGTAGCTTTGCAATCTCCTTCTTGCTATATCCTTGCCAAAAACTTTGCTCAAAAAACTAAGGAGGGGTCTAAACCAGATGTTAATTAGCTAGTTGTTGGGATTTTAAAAACTTAGGGTTTATGGTATCCTGAGCTGGAGTGGAACGAGAAGCAGAATTTATTCAGCAGGAGCCTGGACCCATGTCAAGGTATACCACGAGTGTATTCTGGAGCTTGGTGGTAGGTGTTATTTTTTACCAATGTTTGGACACTCCCAGCAAGGCAATTTCGGTCGAGACAATACCGGAAATAGAATTAACCAGTCCTAATAACGGTGGCAACCACTCTGCTGCTTTAAGGGATTATATTGCTAAGGAGATAAGCTTAATGGCTAAACCAATGCCCGATCATACGCATGCCAATCTGGCTGATCTGGAAAGCAACGACCAGAATTTTGGAGAGTCCGATAGTCCAGCTTTTGCCGGTCTAACGGGGACCGGCAATATCAGCCTTACCGGGACCTTGGACGGGGTGGATATTGGGGCTCAGGTGGCGGATATATCTATTCAGAAATACCCCGCCAATAAAAGCTTCCTGGATAGCATCGATCAAAACCTGGGCACGACCGCCACGCCCACCTTTGCCGGATTAAATGTCAATGGCGATATCACCACCGGCGGCCAGGTTGACGGCGTCGAGGTCTCGGCGCATGCGGCGCGTCATGCGGTCGGCGGCGAGGATGTCCTGACCGGCGATCTGGACGCCAACGCCCGGGTGCTGGTCAAGATCGACGGCCAAACCATCGGGGCTAGAAGGGCTGTCAATCTCGTGGCCGGCGAAAATATTACCCTCAGCGCCGTCGATAATCCCTCCGCTGAAGAGATTGCCATTACCCTGGCCGCAGGTTCGGACCAGTCAACGCCGGAAACCTTACAGGTAGAGGATTTGGGTCCGGTAATTTCATCTGCCACCATCGATGACAAGTTTCTGTTTAATGAGCCGCAAACCGGTAATACTCATCTGATGTTATATTATTATGTTAGAGAAATCGGGAAATATCCCTTTCAGCTGTTAGACATCAACCTCAATACCGGTGATACCCGAATAAGAGATGCGGTTTTTGGACGTCCGGGGCCGAATGGTACTGTACTACACAGTTCTGGGAAAATTTACACTGGCTCTAGTGATCCTGGTTATCTCATGGTTTATGACCCTGTCACTGGTACGGTTCAGCAATTGGGCAAGTTGGCTGATAAAGGCGCGCAATACATGATTGAAGGTGACGATGGGGCGATATATATTGGGGAATGCGTCAAAGGCTTTGTCGAGCGTTATGACCCTCAGTCCGGTGTGTTAGAGAATTTCGGCATCATGGATGACCCGGGGGCTCCTTATTACCGTTATGCTTACACTATCGGAGCTGATAATCGTTATGTTTATGTAGCAATTAGGGATGGGGGCCTGTGGTATCTGGTGGTGTATGACCGTGAGGAGAAGACCCAAACGGTGCATTGGAAAGAATTAAGTCCGACCTCGGTCAATGTTTATCCAGGTATGGATAACCTCTGGTATGCCCAGATGAATTCGGCCAGCACTGGAAAAAAATGGTACCTATTGAACGGCAAGGTTGCGGTGGAATCGCCGGCGCCACAAGTTAATCATGATCGTATGCCCATCACCATTCAAAGTTGGGATTATGCCGCCAATTGGGCTAAATTTCCGTATGAGGTCGATCTAACTAACAGCGTCCCCTATAACGACGGGCAGGTCAACATCAAATGGCGGCTTAAAGAAGGACCGGGTCCTTGGCAGCAGACGACCGCCACCCTGCGGGTGCAGCCGTATGAGTTCAAACGGCTCTATGCCAAGGGCAAGCAATTTTTTGGCTTTACTCCATCTTATGGCCCAGTATTTCACTATAATCCGGATACCAGATTAACTGAGGTTCTTGGCCATACTATGCGCAGCATCTACGCTGCCCTGTCCTTTGACACGCAAAGATGGTATTTTGTCGGGTACCCTGCGGCAACTATGGAGTATGATCCTACCGTTCCCTGGACTCTAAACCAGAATACTACAGCTCTATATGCCCCTGAAGTAAATCCGCATCTTATTCGCCTTGGCCAACAAGGTAAGTACCACTATTACCTGGCGGCTGGGGCCGATGGCTGTATCTATGTCGGGCAGCATTGGGAGCGGGACGGGGTCGGTGGTTCTTTGGGCTGGTATAATCCGGTTACCAAGGAAACCGGCGGCTGGCGCGAGCCATTTCTGCAGCACGATGTGCGAGACTTGGTAGCTAGTGCTGATAAACAAAAAATCGTGTATAGCAGTAAAGCCACCGAAGCGGGCATTGATGGCAAACTATTTGTTTTTGACATTCTCACTAAGCAGTTGGAAAGCTTCACTCCCCTGCCAGGTGAGTGGAACGCTGGCAAATTAGCAGCCATCGGCGCCAACCAAATTTTGGGCTTTGTAGAAAACAGTACTACTGGCGACAAGTTTTATAAGGCTGACCTGGGCACCAAAGAGATAATTTTTGTCAAACCGTTAGGAGGAAAAATATTCAACGATATAAAACCCTATGACCAGAGATTAGTAATCGGTCCGGATGGTTTTGTCTGGCTTTATATCGATAATTTTATTTCCCGGATTAATCCCTCCGACGGCAATATCGAAAAAATTATCGAAGCGCCACCAGCCGGAGGTTTAGTGTTTTATAAAAATGATCTCTATATCTACGGGAGCTACACGTTAAGAAGAATCGAAAATATTATAAGCTATCTAAATAACTTCTCTCTGGGTAACTGACACATTTTAAGTTAATATGAGAATGTTCAGCTATCGGCAGTTGTTACCGGTAGCTGAACGTTACTATATTTAGACATGTAGTAAATATTTCCAGTACTGGCGCCAGCGCCAGAGACCGGCCAAAAAACCACAGCCATAAGAAATGTGGAGGATAACAAAGGCCAGGGGAAGCAAAGGCAAGCTTTGCCAATTACCCCAGGCCGTCCAGACACTAGCAAGAAGATTGGCAACTAGATAGGGCCCGGCTACGGCAACAGACCAGAGATAGTTGCCAGTCAGTAAGGCAAGCGAAATTGTAATAAATAATCCAAAAACAAAACCCGCGGGGATTAAATGACGCCAGGAAGCAACTGCCCGGCGTTTTTGGATTACCCTAACCTTATACAAGCCGTATTGAAAATATTGCCGCCAGAGCTTGCCAAAACTGGCCCGGCTGTAATAGACTGTCTTCAGCGATGGCTCCAGCCAGATTTTCCCGCCGCTCTGGGTGAGCCGAAAATTAAATTCATCATCCTGGTTGCGCACCAATTCCTCATCAAAACCGCCGATCCGCTCAAATACTTCCCGCCGGTAAGCTCCCAAATACACCGTATCCACCCAGCCCGGCTGGACCGCATAGTGGAATCTGGCCCCGCCGACTCCGAAAGGGGAACTTGTTGCAAGCGCAATGGCTTGGCTGGTTTTATCTCTTCCTTCGGCATATTGTAGCCCCCCGACATTATCTGCTCCAGTCTTATCAAGCAACTCAACACATCGGCGCACATAATCAGGTTGAATCTCACAATGGCCATCTACCCTGATAATGATATCCCCGCGGCCCTGTTTCAGGCCAACATTTAAGGCGATAGGGACAATGTGGCCAGGATTGTCTAATACCTCCACCGCCGGCAAGATCGGGTCGGTGCCTTTTGGTTGCTGAGCCGCTACTTCAATTTCTCGGGCTCTAAGGGTTTGGTCAATGATATCGCGAGTAGCATCCTCCGACATACCATCCACCACCAGGATTTCCATAAGATCCGGTGGATAATCCTGGTTTAAAACCGAGTTCAAGCTGCGCTGAATATAGGCGGCTTCGTTGCGGATCGGCATGATGATGGATACAAAAACTAAGTTGCCCATTGGATTATCTGGTTATGATTTTTCTCATAGCACCCTGAAAAGTCCCCTCTTGAGAGGGGACCTTTTCCCAGCCAATATTTTCGTAAAAATTTATGGCCACCAAATTGTTAATTTCGACAGTTAACCTCATCTCCCGATGGCCTTTTTGTCGTGCTTGCTCTTCTGCTGCCTCCATCAATAATTTCCCAATCCCTTTACGTTGCATCATTGGGTCAACACCAATGGCTAATATTCCAGAATGTCTATAAAGAGGGGTTGGCATTGATACTCCATGATAAAGATTTACTTTCCTAAAAATCTTTGATTTCCAACCCAAGGCCATACGCTGGCGAAATTCCGCATTTTTGACCACTTTGGGGTGAGTGCAAATCTTCCACATTAGATAATAGCGATTTTTCCGAATAAAGCCATTCATAGCTCCCCGAAATATCCCTCCAAAGCAGAATCCGACTAGCATATCGTCTGCGAACGCTCCCAGGGCAGTAGTTTCATGCGGACCTAATAATAACCATTCATAATACCGCCGCACCACTTCTTGGCCTAAATAGGTAAGTAAACTTTGTGTAAATGCTAACCGGTGAAGTTGAGCAACATGATATAAATCTTTAATTTCTAATACTTTTATAAGTAGCGTCATAGCTAAAAACTATTATCTATCATAAATCAAATTAACGTTTTTGTTTTACTAAGTTTGCCTTCTTTTCTTGAGTCAGATTGCAAATAACTGCCCGAAACTTTGCATTGGGACCTCGGGGTATTTCGTGAACTGGATTTAAGGAAACGTTGATCGGACCTAAACGGTCTTGAAGTCGTTGGATGAGCGATTTTCCATCTACGACTGAAAATTCAGGGGCCGGGACAAAATTTACTTGTATTAAATCCAATGATTCCTGAACAATTTGAGCTTCCAGAATGGGAAGCTGGGTCTTAAAAACCGGGTCTAATCGCCCGATCATCCTGCCGTCTTTAGAATAAATTATATCATCGCAACGACCATCTATCTTACCCAACAGGGGTAGACTACGGCCACAGGGGCACTGGTGTGACGACAAGGATGGGCTTCCTTGGTCTCCCACCTGGTAACGGATCAGGGGCATATCTTGGTTAAGGAGGCCAGTACAAATAATTTCTCCCGACCCACCGTTATCTGTTCCCCAATCTCTGGTCTGTATTTCGGTAACACCTACTTCCGGCCACAGATGCAGATTGCCCGCTTCACATTCGCTGGCCGACGCCACAATTTCCGACATGCCATAGGTCTCTCGAATGGGGCAGCGAAAGGCCACTTTCATGGCATCAAGCTGATAAGCGTATAATGGTTCTGCATTAGTGATAACTACTCTTAAGTCCAGATTAAAACTCCTATTCTGAATGAGCCACGTAGCAAGGGCATGCAACGCCGAACTATATCCCCACAGATATCTGATTCGATACTTTTGGATAGCTTTTAGGTAGTAATACATCAAATCAGGGGCCAGATGATAAGATGATAGATAAAGCTGGTTTAGGGCAGCATTCCAGACCCAGAAAGGAGGGGTTCGATTCTTGGCTGGTGCCACCAGTTGTCCTCCTAATATTCCCCATCGGTCTCTTCGAGAGACCCCATACCAATTACGACATCTTGCTTCGAAAAGAGCATACCAAGCTTGAACAGTTTTTTTACTCCACCACAGGTCAAGGGGTTTCCCGGTCGAACCGCTGGTGTGTTCATGAAACATATTCTGAATATTACAATCATCGGCCACAAAGGCCTTGGGGTGTTGCCTGAGCGGGTCCTTCTCCAGAATTGGCCAGTTTTCCAGATATTCCCAGGAAGCGCGATCACCCCGGCGCCGCCGCTGGGCCCATTGCTCCCGGTAGTAGGGCACTTGGGTGGCGGCCCGATGCAGCACGTAGCCCAATCGGTTCTCTTGCCAGACCTTCCACTTTTCCGGACTCCAGTATTCCCGTTCCCGGGCCTCGGCCACCAGCCTTTCGGTTTCCGGGCCATAACGCCACCAGCGCAAGTAATAGCCCCAGGCGCTGGCGGCCAGGACCTTGAGGGGGTAGGGAGCGCGATGGTATAAGGGGAGGAGTCGGTCCTTCATGATAATTGCTTTCTTTCGCAGCCAATTTTGCCTATTGACATTGGGAGTCTTAGCAATCCATTAAGTTGTAAATCCATCAAACGCCTTTACTCTCCTCGATTCCCCTTTTTGCAGCCGCTGCTGACTTTTCTGAATCACCTCAGTGAACAGGGCCTCCCATTGGGGCAGGATAATCGACCAGTCGAACTGCTCTGCCTTTTTTCGGGCATTCCGTGACAGGCGCTCGGCCAAGCCTGATTCGGTTAAAATGCGCCGCACCGCCGCGGCCATGGCCTCAGAATCATCGGGGGGGACCAGCAAGGCATCATGGTCGTGTTGCCATAAATACGGCAATTCTCCAACATTGGTGGTGACAATACACATACCTGAGGCGGCCGCCTCCATCACCGAAACCCCGAAGCTCTCATAATTGGTGGTATTGAGGAAGATATCATGACCGCTTAAATGGCTTGGAACCTTTCCCTTAGGTATTCCGAGAGTAATTTGAAGATTATTCCCAACCCCCAATTGCTCGGCCAAATTTTTCACTTCCTGTAGGGAACCATCGCCCTTGTCGGGCCCAGTCATCTGTAACTGAATATCAGGATATTCCGTGGCTAAGAGAGCCAAGGTTCGGATTGCCATGACCGGGTTGTAAATTTTATGAAAGGCTCGCAGCCAAACCATGTTATATATCGGCCCAACACGTAAGCGATTGTAATAATTATCAAGACTAATACCATTGGGCAGATAAATGATATCCTCTCGAAATTGTTGCAATTTATTTTTTATATAAAAAGAAGGGGTGCCAACCAGGTCGGCCAGATTCAATAAATTAGATACCCTGCTCGGCCAACGAAGCGAAAATGCCGGCAAGTTACCGCCATGTAAGGTTAGCAGAAACGGCTTCTTAAGCATTCGTAATACCAAACCCACTGCCTCGGCATAAAGAAAGGCAAGGCCGCTGTAAACAACAATGTGAGCACCGGAATACTGTTGCCTGTTAATCCAGGCTGTGGAAACCATGTCAAAAAGACGGGCCGGCCGATTCTTTATCCTGGAGGTAGGAGTGACCCGCCAGCCTTTTTCGGTCAATCTCTCATATAATTCTTCAACAATGGACTTAGTAAAAATTGAGCGAGACAGTAAGTTTCCGATCATCAAAAGCTTTTTATCAGCATGAAGGATATCATACATTGGATAATTCTCCAACGACCCGCGCCGGCAGCCCTGCCGCCAGCGCATCAGAAGGTATTTTCCCCTTAACCACCGCTCCGGCGGCAATTATAGAACCTGCGCCGATTTCGCTACCGGCCGTGACAATGACATGGGAGGCAATCCAACTGCCTTTGCCGATGCGTATCGGTTCTCGTTTGGGTTCACCATAACGGAAAGATCCGTGATGACGAGTATGATCACTTGAGCTCACCACGCAATATGGTCCGAAAATAACCTCATCTCCAATATAGATCTTCTCACCAGCGTTTAACCAACATCCATAGGCGATATAAATATTCTTCCCTAGTTCCATCTGAGAGGGATTATAAAAAGTTAAATTTCTCGCTAAGCGTAAATCAACCCCGCATTTACCAAAAAACGGTCTGGCCAGCCAGCCGCGCAACCTTAGAAAAACCACATTGTCAGGCAGCCAATTGGTAAAGAACAATACCAAATGCAGCGGCCAGTCATACCTTAGCAACCTAAATGGTTTTCCCATGGTATTTATCCAGCCAGGTTCTTATGTTGTCTATTAGTTTCTGGGCTTGTACCTCCAGGGTGTTTTCTCGGGCTAAATTCAAACCTGCTTGAATAAGGCCGCGCCTTCTGTTGCCATCGTGTAAGATCATTTGCAGAGAATCGGCAATGCTGCTTATATTGTTAGGTTCAACCAACTCGGCTGCTCCGCTAATAAAATACGGAATCGACCCTACCTTGGTCGCTATCACCGGCAGGCTGTGGGCCATGGCCTCCCAGAGGCTGCGCGGGAACCCCTCTGATGAGCGAGAGGCTAGGATATAGATATCCGCCTGCTGATAAAACTCGAAAAGCTCCGGCCCGACTTTTTTATAGCCATGATACCTGACCCGATCTGCCACCCCTTTGGACTCGGCCAGGACAGTTAGTTCGTCTATAATTGAGTCATTCTCGGCCGGCCAACCTACTAAATCCAGGATTACGTCTTCCCCCTGGGAAACCAATAGCGCCAATGCCCCCACCATCTCGAACAGGCCCTTGGCCCGGTCCATGCGGCCGGTATATAGAAGGTGATACGGCGGCGCCGGACAGGTGTCTTCCCGGACAAAAAAATCCGCCGTGGTCAGGGTCGTTGTCCTGATTTCATGCAGCTCCGACACCAATGGCCGCAATTGCTCATAGAGCAGGCGGCTGTTGACCATGGTCAGGCTGCGCCGGGCAATGTGCAGTTGCTGTCGGTAGTTCCACCAGGCAAAAAGGCGGATCGCCTCCCGACGCCAAGGAGGTTGAGGGAGGTCGTTAACACCTGCTAAATAATCTCCCACCAGAAGTAAAGCCAGGGGTACATCCGGCGCGGCCTGGGCCATGGCGGGAAGGAGCGGCGACGGCCCGCGCAGCAGCATAGCGTCCAGTCGGTTATGCCAGCTCCTCAGGGGCTGGGTAAAACGTCTGGCCTTAAACAGACGCTGCGGGACCGAGGCGTGCGGACCGATATCCACCAGGGTGACGTTGGGAGCGGTGAGCCGATAGTCCATTAAACCACGTTCTCCCGGCATAGGAGAATGAAGAAAACAAGTTACTTCTTCACAGTAATTGGCCAGACTATCGATAAACCGGCCCTGATAACCGGGCATGTAAATGCCGTCAGTTTTGGAGATCGCCGGAATATGATAATGGAACCCTAAACGCATCAGTTCAACGCCGGAAATAAGGTTTTAAAGTTGCATTATTACCGATATCTCTGGAGGTAGAAACAATCATGCCCGCTACCAGTCCATACATCACCCAGGTGCCGGTGCCGGTTAAGCCGCTTAACGCCCAAAGGTGCAGGCTCATCATCAAGAATCCGACATAAATTCCCAGGCCCCAGAACTCTTCCCGGCGAGCCAAAGCTAATACAGCCTGGTAGCCTTTTATAACCAAAGTTAGAATCAGCATCGCAAAGGGCAGGCAGCCCACTAACCCTGTTTCGCCCAACAAGGCAAGATAAGAATTATGAGCGGATTTTCGGTTCAACCTGGCCTGGGAAACGTGCCGCATCACCTGTGACAACTCCAGTCTGACCATTTCCTTGCGAAAGTTGCCGGCCCCGGCCCCAAACACCGGAGAATCCAGAAACATCTTCCAGCCCTTCTGGATCATCAGTTGGCGAGTTTGAAATGACTTGTCCTGATCAAGTTGTTGGAAGGTGTCAAACCGTTCCGCGACTTTCTCGGTGTAAACTTGGGGCGCCAACAGGAGGGCACCGCCCAGTACTAGGGGAAGTAACAGTAATGGCACCAGACGGTAGATCCGGGCAGGATGCGCTACAGCATACATACCCATAAACAAACAGATTCCCAAACTTACCGAGATCCAGGAACCTCGGGAACCGTTGATGACCACCGCTCCCCACACCAACAGCGCCGCCAGGGCCGCCAGCCATTTTTTCCTGTTTGATGATACTAAGGGGACCAGAATACAGGGTGTATAAGTGGAGAAAAGAATGCCGTAAGTGTTTTGGGTCATGGTAATGGTTCCAACCCAGGCTCCTACCTTATTAAAAAAGATGACTTCTCCCCAACGGAACAGGGAGGTAAGCAGAATCGCCCAGATGAGGGCTTGGACAATCTTGGGTCCCAAGTTAGTAGTCGAAACCACATAAATAGTAATCAAAAAGGCCAGCATCCAGTAAGCGAAGCGTATAACGTATTTCCAGTTGTCCACATCAATGTTGGTTTGATCGCCGAACAGAATATTTCCCACCAAAGACATAAGTATGCCCAGCCAGAATAAACCCGCCAGCATGATCCAGCCGGAATATCCCGCCAGCCAATCCAGGCTGCCGCCCAGGAAGATCTCAATGGCAATAAACAGTAGAATCAAAGCGGACAGCGACAGGTCCAGACCGGGAACATCAATGATGGGGCAGGCGGTGTAGGCCACGAAGATGAGAAAGAGATAAATGGTGGCCTTGGACAGAGTCCTCCCCTGCTCCCCGGTTAGAGTTCCCTGGCGTTTCCGGGAGAGAGGGGGATTACCCCATGATGTGTGGTTTACTTTATATTGACCGACCATTTTGAATAACAATCATATTATGTAGAGCATCCTCGGCATCCCGGAACCAATCAATTTTCGGGGTGAGATTTCTGGCGGTCGGCTTCTGGACCAGCCCCCGGATCGCCCCGCGGGTATAGCCCCAGGCAAAGGCAAACCGGTGTTTTTTAGGTCCGGAAATAGCCCGCCACCAGTTAAGGCCGGTAGTTCCGAGATAGCTTTTGAACAGCGCGAATCGGTCTTTCCACAGTGGCGGGTCAAAGCCCCGGTAATGATCATTAAGCAGACGGCGGCTGTAAGCCGAGGCATAACCGAATCTGTAAGCTTGATAAGGATAAGATTTGGGCAGATCATCGTCCGGATGTTCAACCTGGGCGCAGAAGGCCAAGAGTAGTTGGCCTTTGCTTCTGACCTTTCTGGATAAAAAGGTGTCCTCGCCCTTGCCGCACCGAAGCTGATACATGGCAAACAAATCTTCGGAGAAACAGTCCTCGGATAAAGCGCGCATAGAGTAGGCCATGACGCCGCCCCGCAGCCAATCAACCGGGGCGTAATCCTGGCCCTGGTCCAGGGGGAGTCGCCGCTGACCGGCTGGACTGAGGCCACCGGGTGGAATTTTCCGGGCATTGCCAAAGAGCCTGACCAACAGAGGAATCCCTCCATTATTATATTGCTGCCGATCCCAAAGGGTGGCCGTCCCCGTTTGCTGTGAATAACCGACCATCTGAAATGTAGCTGTAACTCCAAATATTTCTTCCTTATCCCAGGAAAGGGGAAATAGTACTTTTTCTAGAGCATCCGGTTGAGAAATCCGCAGGTCGTCATCCAGATAAAGCAGAACCTCGGCATTAAGATTTCTGGCTGCCTTATAGCCCAAATAACGCTGATAGGAGAGGTTGGCGTGATTGGAAGGCAGATACCACAGCCTCCAGGCGACTGACAAATCCATTGTGGCCAGCAGGTTGGCAACCCCCTGCGAAGCCGGATCTCCATCAACGATGATTACTGCTTCGGGGCTATGCGTCTGGGCCGCCACATCTTGTAGTAGTTTCAGCAACAAAAGCGGCCGCTTGTAAGTGCAAATGCAAAGTGCATAATCAGCACCCAGAGTAAAAGGATTGGTCTTGGCCTGCATTATTTTTTTAAGATAATATTTTAACCCCAAGCCGAGTTATTCTAGCTTTTAACTGGCTTGGCAAACGTGAAAAATAGGCCTTAAGCTTAAAGTTAGGACTCAGTGGCTTGATATCCATTTTATTAGGTCTAGCTGGCCAGTTGTCTGGGGCATAACCCATGCCTAAGGTTTTCCTAAAGCCCCAGTTTTTTGGATCATCATCCAATAACACTATTGAAATCATTCCTAAGGCACATAACCTAAACCAAGTCGCATAACTGCATGAGGAAACAGTGGAATCTTTAAAACCATGTCCGGCGGTTGGTGTATAATTGTTATCCGCCTCTAACCAGCCCCCGTCTTCTCTTTGACTGTTTAAAAGGAAATGAGCATGGTAAATTAATGAATTTGTCAATTCCTGTTGATCTGAACTAGCTTCAATTGTACGGATGGCCAACTCCACGAAGTCGATTGACTCGCACGCACTCAACCTGCCAAGCGTCAAAAATCTCGGCAGGTATTCTGCAATTACTGATTCACAGCCAAATGGTTCCCCAAGATATAAGTGGATATGAAAGTTATGAACTGCTCCCGCTAACGATTGTAGGCGCTGATTAAAACTTGGAGAACCAAAGCAGTCAAATCCCCCCGTTTTGGGGTTCTGGTATTTACGATGCCATTCCAACAACTGGTATAATCTTTCCATGGCCGAGGTGATGCCTTGTTCATGACATAGGGCCAGATACGAGGCAACATTTACGATATTATTCCCTTCTTCCCAGGGCCGCATAAGACTACGCCCATCGAGCCATTTTGCCAAATTATCAGCAACAAGAAACCGGTGGAGATATGGGGTCTCAAAATCAAAGTTTGGATCTAATTCAAGGGCTGCCCCTAAGCTATAATTAGTACAGTGGAGAATCAAATATTCCAAAGATTTTGAATTTGCAAAGTTTTCTAAACCCTTGCCTAAAAAGGTGCCATCCGCTCGCCGGTGGAAGTTGAGTTTTGAAATAGCCCAATCTTTTTCCTGCTTAGCCCAATTTGGGGTGTCCTTAAGTAACGTCAAACCTAGAATGGCTGACCAAGTGCCATACAAGGTTGCCGCAGGGTATTTTTCAACTTCATGAGTTAAAGTATATCGCCAACCATAGTTCTCATGTTCTAGAGTTTGGAAAAAAATAGCTGCCTTAACTTTTGCTCTGCCAATCATTTCCTTTAGAGAGCGAAAATAATATTGCATTAGAATCTACCGAACAGTATTTTGGAGAAACTAAAACCTAACAACTGTATAATCACCTTTCACCCCACAGAGTGTGCTTCTTCATAGTATTTTAAATTCTCTTCTATGCACCTCTCCAGGGAAAAAAAGTTTCTTATCCTTTCAGCAGCTGCCAATCCTATCGCCTCTGCGTCGCTGGGATTTCTAAGGGTATGGAGGATAATATCTGCTAGCTGCCTATAATCAGCTGGATTACATAAATGACCTGTTTTCTTGTCTTCGATCAATTCAGGCCCGGCCGTAGCATTCGAGTATATTACCGGGCGAGCACAACTCATTGCTTCAGCGGCCACTAAACCGAAGCTTTCAGCAAAAGATGGAAAAACACAAACAGATGCTTTTGCATAAGCCGAGGGTAATTCATTCCCTGGAACTGGGCCGACATAACGTATACGTTCTTTAACATTGCCATCCTGAAGCGTGGAGTCTAAAGTTTTCATTAAATACGACCCTCCAGCTATATATGTATCTTTGCCATAAAGATATAAAAGGTAATCTGGTGATTCCCTGCCAACAATATCAAAAGCTTTAAAAAGAGTCTTTATACCCTTAACAGCCTTAATCGTTCCGGCAAACATTATACGTCCCATATCCCGTTCCTGATATGGGGCCTTTACGAACAGATCCGTATCTATACCATTGTAAATAACTTTAATTCCCTTCGTTTTTAATCTTGCGTAGGGATAGAGTTTTAGCGTCTCTTTGGCTATAAACTTACTGACCGCAGAAATTTTTGTTGCTTTTCGGAAAGCTATGGTCTCAGCCAGAACAGTCAATCTTCCTCTGGAACGCCCCTCTTGCCAACTGAAGTAGGGTGCCAGATTATGAAGGCGAATAATATTCGGGCAGGTGTGTTTAAAAAACATTGACCACCCGCCTCCTTCAGGAGCTTCTACAATCTCTAACTTTTCCTTCTTTGATAAATGATAAACTCTCTGAGCTAATTTTAGCCGGTTAACAAAAAAGCCTGCCCTATGACCACCGGCCTCGGTCATAGGTAATCGAAATATCCGGACGCCATTTTCCTCCGATATAAGAGGGTGCCAGGTTTTTGGGTACATTCCTATCACTATTGGTTTATACCCTTTCTTTGCCAATCTCTCTGACAAAGTCTTCACATAAATTCCAACCCCCCCATGCGGGGCGGGAGGGTATTCATTACAGATAAAGCAGATCTTCATTTATCAAAAGCTTCTTCAATAGCATTCTTTATCTTTTCGGCCGCCACCCATCCTAGCCAATCCAAAGATTCCTTATGATTAAATTGATTATAGCTCTGGTTGTCTTTTTCAGCCAGGATACCCTGTAAATTGGTCAACAACTCCTCCTCTGAAAAACATGGCTTGGCGATATCCATTGACTTGATTTCCTGGTAAAAATCACCATTCCAGAAGCGCAGGTTCGATTGCTCAGGTTCTTGCGGTGACATATCAAAACAAACATTCAGCACCGGCTTTTTAAGGGCAGCAAATTCTAAAGTTACAGTAGAGGGAATGGAGACATTAACCCTGGCGTAATGGACTGTAGACACCCAAAGGCGCACATCATCTGGCAAAGCACAGCACCAATCGAGCTCGGGCAACCATTCCCATTGCGGTTTTTGAATGACCAATTCCTCTGGGTAACTTGACCGCAAATATTCAAACCGGCTGCCGTCCTCCATGGGGTTGAACCTGAGTAACATCTGGGTAGTTCTGGGAAGCTTACCATTTTTAATGGCTTCCAAAATCGCAGCGACCACCCCTTCTTCTTCCTGAACTGCATGGGGCGCCGCCGCGCTATAGCAGATGTAAGGGCGATTAGGGGAAAGTCCGGTTTTCTGACAAAAATCTTCCTGGGATAATATATTTTTTTCATTGAGAAACGGCCCCAAGTGCAATGAACCGGTTATTTGCAAGGATTCTATTTTCATCCAGGGGTTAAATTTAACAAACAAGGCGGCATTTCCTTGATTCCAGACCATCAGTCTGGTCGGCTGCAAGGGCAGATGCGGTTTAACATGAATATCCTTCCAGGAATTTGTCACCACGAAAGTTTTGAGGCCCATATTTACTGCAGTCGCTAGGGCTGGCAAGGTTCTTTCACTGGCATAAGAGGAAGTAAGCACCGCATCAATGCCCAGGTCGTGATATAACTTGCTCCAACTCCGGTTATTCCCTATTATTTTTGCTAATTTTGCCTCAAACCGTCCCAAAAAATGAGCCGTCCATCTCTGCGATATGCTGAATAAAATAAATTGTTTTAGCGACTTATGGGGCTTGCGGTCATTTAGATAATGGTGCCATTTCTCGAATCCCAACTTTTCTAACCACAGAGTATGAACAAGGGCAGCGCGCTGACGCCATTTTCTAAGTAAGCTATGCTCTTGATTTTCCGGCAACTGGATGATATCGACAGAACCATTAATGCCATACAACGAAGCTGATTCCGGTTTAGCAGTTATAATGGTTATTCGATATTTTTGTGCAATATTAGAGATTAATCCAGAATGAACGAAACCTCTCACTTCTGGACCAAAGGCAATTATGATTCCCAAATGTTTTGCCATGATCATTTTTTGTAAGCTAGATAAATTGGATTATGTAATCCCATGGTACGAGTGCTACGGAGGTGCTTTGGTAATAAGCCCCAAAGTCTTTCAAGGATGCTCACCAAGCGTCCTGATAAGATCTTCTTTTTTCTTAAAACAATGTCTATTCTGCCAAAGCCATAGTTTTTGAGCATAGAAAGTAATTCAGTTATCCTATATTCTTTTAAGTGAAATCCCTGGGCTTCGCCGTCGACAAAAAACCTTGAGACATCTCCTGGTCCAATCAGTTTATTAGGAGTTTCCAATAAATATCGCCCACCCGGCCTCAGTATTCGATAAACTTCCCGTAAATGTTCAACGGCATCATCGGGATGCAAGTGTTCAAATAATTGCATACTGATTACAACATCGAAAGATGCATCTACAAAAGGCAGGTACGTGGCATCAGAGCGGGCGAAATGGAGTAAGGCGGTAGTTATTTCTCCCAATCTTTGAATACGGATTTCAGATATATCGATGCCCAGGCACTCAAAATTTTCTCTGGCAAGTCCGTAAGAAAGCTCTCCCATGCCGCAACCGACTTCCAGTATTCTGGCCGGAGGGCAAGGCAGTAACGGCAGAAAGGTTTTTACTTTTGCCGTTATAGTTTCTAAAGCCTCCGGACCACTTTTTTCGGTTAAGGCTGGATGCCAAGGTATTCTTCGGAAAAGTTCATCATAGGCCCAGACAGCTGTTTTAGATCTTTCCCTAATTTCAGCTTTTAATATCGTTTGGGATAGAATCTTTTCTGCCTCGAAATGCTGCCGCACTTGCTCGGGGGTCAAGTGTGCATATCTTTTATCTTTTCGGTAGTCAATCGGCATAATTTCTTTAGAGCCTAGGATTAAACCAATTCTGGTTGATAAATGTCATGGATTCGCACCAAGCCTAAACATTTTTTGCCCCCCGATTCCATCACCGGCAGTACCGAGATCTGGGACGGCCTATCCTCCATGATGTGGGCGGCCTCCTTAAGGCTGATCTCCGGGGTGATGGTAATGGGGTTAGGGGTCATGCAATCGGCCGCTTGGAGTAGGCGGATATCCTCATGGGTTACCAAGGCCCGCCGCAGGTCGCCGTCGGTGATCAG
>JAQVHY010000164.1 GCA_028695935.1 Desulfobacca sp. | reverse complement strand
GCAACGATGTAAGTGCCTTCCGGAACCGGCAGATCACGTTCTACAGGCTTTTTTTTTCCGTGGGGGGCGGTAGGGATTCACCCGCGGCCGCGGCCTCAATCTGTTCGACCAGCCGGGCGGTGTCAATCTCTTCATCCTCCAGCGGATGGTGGACCAACCGATGGCGCAGGGCAAAGACCGCGGCACGCTTGATGTCGGCGATTTCCAACGCGGTCCGGCCCTCCAGAGCGGCCAGCGCCACTGCGGCCCGGATGGTCACCAGATCCGCCCGATGGCCCTCGGCCCCGATGGTCAGGGCCAGATGTACGGCCAGTTGCAGGGTGGCCTCGCTGACCCGAACCGTGGGGAGGAGTTCCCGGGCTCTTTGGACTCGGTGCTTCAGCTCGGCTTCGGCGGCTTGCTGGGCGCTAATAAAGTCCTCCGGGGCGCGCTCAAAGGCCAGGCGGTTATTGACGATCGCGGCGCGGGCGACGGGATTGACTAGACCTTTAACCTCGATGCAGATGCCAAAGCGGTCCAGCAGTTGGGGGCGTAATTCGCCCTCTTCGGGATTCATGGTGCCGACCAGGATAAAACGGGCCGGGTGGGCCACCGAGACCGATTCCCGCTCCACCAAATTGACCCCAGAAGCCGCGACATCCAGCAAGATATCGACCAGATGATCTTCTAGGAGATTGACCTCATCAATATAGAGAATGCCCCGATGGGCCCGGGCCAGCAATCCCGGTTCGAAGCGTTTGCGACCGGTATGCAGCGCGGCTTCCAGATCTATGGTACCTAACACCCGGTCCTCGGTGGCCCCCAAAGGCAGGGTCACCACCGGCACGGCCTTGCGCACCACCGGCAACCCATTGCCTTCGATCCGGCGGCGCTGACACTCCTCACAGAGGCCACCCACCCCCTGAGGATGACAACCATAAACACAGTCGGCCACGGCTTCGACTTCCGGCAGCAGGGCCGCCAGGGCCCGCACCGCGGTGGATTTGCCGGTGCCTTTTTCCCCGCGGATCAACACGCCGCCAATGGCGGGATTGATGGCGTTGATCAATAGGGCCAGTTTCAGGTCTTCCTGGCCGACAATGGCGGTAAAGGGAAAAAGCGGGGTCCGGGAGCGCATGATGATTAATTTTACCTTTCCGGTTCCGGTAGTCAAGGTTTTTGAAAGCTCCTGATTTTCTCCATCCGCTAGGCTTGACCCGATAACCAGTCAAAAAATGCCTTGACTTTTCTTAATCAACCGGTTTAAATATGAAGTGAGTTATGTAATAGGCGAGAGCCACCCAGACTCAAAGGGGTGGCTTTTTCTTTTGGGGCCGACTATGCGGCTGGTAATGATCGACAACTATGATTCTTTCACCTATAACCTGGTGCAATTATTCTATGAATTCGATCTGGAGGTGCTGGTTTTTCGCCATGACCAGGTTACTTTGCCAGAGATCGAAGAGCTTTTTCCCGATTGGCTGTGCATCTCGCCCGGGCCTAAGGCCCCCCAAGATGCCGGCATCAGCAAGGCGGTGATTGCCCATTTTGCCCCGCGGTTGCCTATTCTAGGAGTCTGTTTGGGAATGCAGGCCTTGAACGAGGTCTTTGGCGGCCAGACGGTCCTGGCCCCGGTGCCGGTGCATGGCAAGCGTTATCAGGTGTTCCATCCGGGCCGGGGTCTTTTCCGCGACCTGCCGTCGCCGTTTTGGGCGGCCCGCTACCACTCGCTGGCTGTGCAACCCCGAGGCGCGCATCTGGAAGTCACGGCCCGGGCCGAGGATGGCGTGGTTATGGGACTCAGTCATCGTCACTATCCGCTGCACGGCGTCCAGTTCCACCCGGAATCCTTTCTCACCGAATACGGTAAGGAATTAACCGCCAATTTCCTTGGCCTGGCACCGGGGTTTGAGGCCGCCCCAGGGAGATGAGCGGACGTCCATTATGTGGGGTCAAATAACCGATATCCAGATTTCTCCGGTGTCGCCACCCAGCGGCCTTACCGGCTTGGACCAGTGGTTTACCGCCCTACGGCAGCAGCCTTATGCCATGTTGCTGTTGAGCGGCGGCGACTTGGACTGCGCCCGCTATTCCTTGATGGGTTGGGACCCGTTTCTGGTCCTGCGGGCCCGAGGGAAACAGCTAGACCTCCAGATCGGCGATCGCCACCAGACCCTGGTCGCCAACCCCTTTACGGTGCTGGATGAAATACTGGGTGAGTTGGAACTATCCGACCCGTTGCCAGTTTTTCCGTTTACTGCCGGAGGCCTGGGTTTTCTAGCCTATGATCTCAAAAATCACCTGGAACGCCTGCCCACCACGGCGCGGGATGATCTGCAATTGCCGGAGATGGTGTTGTCCTTTCCCCGTCAAGTGGTCGTCCAGGACCGCCATCAGGACCGCTATTGGTATATCCAGATGGAGTATGACCCGCCTTATGGCACGGCCCCAAAAAAAATTCAGGGTTACCGGACCGAGCCAGATCTATTCAATGATCCGGCGAAACCGGTCAGTTACCGGGTCGGCGCCCTAGAGAGTAATTTCAGCCGGGAGCAGTATCTTCAGGCGGTTCGCCGGGTGCGGCACTATATCCGCCAGGGGGATGTCTATCAGGTCAATTTATCCCAGCGTTTTTCCTTTCCGTTGCAGGGCGATCTCTACAGCCTGTTTCTAAGGCTCTACCGGCTGAATCCGGCCCCGTTTTATGCCTATCTGAATCTGGGGGATTTTCAGGTGTTATCCACCTCCATGGAGCGCTTCCTGTTCCGCCAGGGGGATTATCTGGAGACCCGGCCGATCAAGGGTACCCGGCCTCGGGGCCACCGCGCGGCCGAGGATCTGGCGCTGCGCCAGGAGTTGCTCACCAGCCTCAAGGATGACGCTGAGCTGTCGATGATTGTCGATCTGCTGCGCAATGATCTGGGCAAGGTCTGTCAGGCCCGCACCGTCAAGGTTCAGGAGCACAAGCGCCTGGAGGCCTATCAGAATGTCTATCATCTGATATCCATTGTCGAGGGTCGTCTGCGCCCCGACGTCACTCAGGTTGACATCCTGCGGGCCACCTTTCCGGGCGGCTCGATCACTGGCTGTCCCAAGATCCGGTCTATGGAAATCATTGATGAATTAGAACCTACGGTGCGCCATGTCTACACCGGGGCGATCGGCTATTTGGGCCTGCATCGCAACCTGGATCTCAATATCGCCATCCGCACCGGCATCTGTTGCCGCGGCCGCTTCTATTTTTCAGTGGGCGGCGGCATTGTTTACGACTCTAAGGAAGCCGACGAATATTTGGAGACCCTGCACAAGGGCCAGACGCTGTTCAGTGTCATTGGCCAGGGTGGGGTCGAGGACCGCCAAAGCCCCGAAGCCAGATTTTTTCAGGCCGAGGCCTAAGGCGCGCTGCGGCTTCTAAGAATTAAGGGATTTTGTCCAGGGGTGAAGGGCCCCGAGAAGCGATGACCCAGGAATTTATCTTTGTCAATGATCGGCTGGTGCCCGCCGGCGAGGCCCAGGTCTCGGTGAATGACCGGGGCTTGCTCTATGGCGATGGGTTTTTTGAGACCATGCGGGCCGAAGCCGGGCGGGTGTTGTTTTTAAAGGAGCACCTGGCCCGTTTGCAGGCCTCCTGCCAACCGTTTCAGATTCAGTTGCCGCCGGAATTCTCCTGGGCTGATAACTTGCAGACCCTGCTAGCGCAAAATGGCCTAAACAGGCGCGTGGCAGTGGTAAAAATTTTGGTCACCCGCGGGACGGTAGCGGGGCTGGGATTGCCCGCCAGTGATCATCCCACTATCGTCATCTATGCTCGACCCTATGACCCGCCTGCAACCGTCGAATATCAACAGGGCTGGCCGGTAGTGATCTTTCCGGAGCCGCGGGCCAGCTTTTTGGGTCGTCACAAGAGCCTCAATTATCTGTTCTGCCTGGCGGCCCGGCAATGTGCCTTGGACCAGAAGGCCCGCGAGGCTTTGATTCTGGAACCGGACGGCACCATCTCGGAAGGGGCGGCGACCGGCCTGATCTTTGCCGAAGCCGGAGGTTATTTTACCCCGCAAGCGGCCAGCGCCCTCCCCAGTAGTACCGTGGCCATGCTCGGCCGGGCCTTGCGCCGCCGGGGCCATTCCTTGATTGCCGTGCCCACTAGCCCAGCACGCCTGGCGCAATCTCAAGGGGTATGGCTGGCCAACTCGCTGATGGGATTGGTGCCCGTCGCCGCGCTGGACGGCCAAAGTTTAGCTCGCTCAGAGCAGACGGCATTTCTCAACCAATGTCTGTGGTCAGAGGCTGGATAGGGCCTGCCGCAATTTCTGTCCGACTTGCTGCATTTCCCCGGCTTGGTATTCCCCTTGCGGAAACAGGTGCAGATCATCGTCATAATAGCGGGGAATCACATGCAGGTGGGCATGAAATACTACTTGCCCGGCCGCGGGGAAATTATTCATGCCTAGATTGAACCCATCGGCTTGATAGGCGACCCGTAGGGCCTGAGCTACTCGCCGACAGACCTGACCCATTTCCAGCCACAGGTCATCCGGCAGGTCCAGAAAGTTCTGATAATGCTCCTGGGGAATCACCAGGGTATGACCATAATGCACCGGCGCGATATCCAGGAAGGCATAGACCCGCTCGGTGCGCAGCACCGGCACCGAGGATAAGCGCCCCGCAGCAATCTGACAAAAGATACAATCGGAATGCGACATTTTTCTCCCCTGTTTGGTCTATTACTGATATTATTTTATTGGGGTGGGTAGGGTAGGGGGCCTTTGCGTCTCCAACCCTGTCCTCCAATTAATCATGTTGTTAGAAAGGTTCGCAACCATATTCCGAATTATGGAGTAAATAATTATGATCCTCAAAGACCTGCGGCCCTTGCTGGCTAATCTGGTGGCCGAGATGGAAAAGACCGTGCCTTATGCCGCGGCCCTGGCCCAAGAGACCGAGGGTGAGCGTCTATATGTGGACAGCCGGGAAGCCCGGGCCGAAGCCCTGGACCGCCAGCAAGGGGTGGTGCTGACCGTGTTTACCGGCCGTAGTTTCCTGGAATATGCCTTGAGTGGCCTGTCCGCTCCTGATTTTTGCTCGCGGCTTTCCCAAGGGGCGCAAGCCCTGGTCCGGGCGGCGGTCGATGAGGGACTGGTAGAACCAGGATTAATAATCGATCCCGGCACCAGCTTGACCAGGGATTTTGCGGTGTTTCCGGTCGTTGAGCCAGCCGAGGTCTCGCTCCCGGATAAAATGGCCGACTTAGTCAATCTCCGGGATCAGTTGCAATCGGGCGATCCCCAGGTAGTGAACGCTACCGCGGTTTATAGCCAGATGGTCAGCCGGGAGCTGTTTGTCAATCGGGCCCGCCGTCTCTATCAAGAATTGCCCCGGGTTCAGATTGTCGCCCAGATCGTGTTGCGCCAGGACCAGCGCACCGCCCGGCTGCATACCGGCCATTGTTATCAGGGGGGTTATGAACATGCCCGCCTTGCTCCCGAGAAGATAGCCCGGCTGCGGGAAGATGCCCGGCGCATTCTGAACGCCCCGCGGCTCACCCCGGGGACTTATGATTGCCTCTTTTCTCCCGATTTTGCCGGCATTTTTGCCCATGAGGCCTTTGGCCATGGCACGGAAGCCGACCTGTTCCTGCAACACCGCTCCCGGGGGCAGGACTATCTGGGCCAGTTAGTGGCCTCCC
>JAQVHY010000163.1 GCA_028695935.1 Desulfobacca sp. | reverse complement strand
CAACGTCCAGGCTATCATGATGTCGGTCTATCGTACCCTCAAGTTGCGCGGCCTCGATCCCCTGGACACCATTGTCAGCGCCATGAAAAGTTATGTGGTTACCGGTTCCATGCCTCCTTTGCCTGAGATTAAGCTCTCAGTTAACTGAAGTGTTACATTTATTCAATGACTATCGCCTAAAGGCGAAAGATTGTTTTGGGCGTAAACGCCTATTATGACTAAAGTCAACTATAAATTTCCGGATGAATCCGGCTCAAGTTTTCCATCTTCATTCTTGGGTTGTTCAGATTCATCCCAAACTTTGAAGGATTCCAATTCCTCCGTCTGGTTGGCTATGTACTTTTTGATCTGGTCTTCAGTGACCGTACCAACAGTGGCACAAAAATATCCTCTGCCCCAAAGGTGTCGCCCCCAATATCGTTTCTGCAATGCCGGAAATTCCCTTTGCAGGCGATACGAGCTTTTGCCTTTGAGATACTGGGCTATCTTGGCGGGGGAGTAATAGGGAGGAGCACTGATAAGGATATGGATATGATTCGGTCTTATATTCCCTTTGACCACCGTCAGACCTTTCTCGGCACATATCTCCCGGATTATATCCCGAACTCTCATAGCCATTTCCCCCTGAAGAACCCCATAGCTATATTTGGTTCTCCAGACAAAGTGATACTTCAGGTCGGTAACTGTATGAGAACCCCGTTGGTAACCGTCTTTATCCATATAACGCTCTCCTCTGCAAATGTGAAGGAGAGTATATCGCTAAAGACGATGCCCTTAAAAGGGTAAATGCTAAAGACTTTTCCGCCTAAAGGCGAAGGTTTATACCCTACTGTTTTGAAATCAATATGCCATATGGTGATGTGCTTGATTTCAAGGGGAATCTGGTATTAGGGGGTAGTCTCGTAAAATCTGGAATAATTGCGCTTCGCGGCCGCCAAAGAAGTGATCGGTGCCCGGCAGCACTACCACCTCCGGCGGTGCTGACGACTTGGACAGCAAAGCCTTTAAATCAGCCACCGGACACAGTTCATCCCGGTTGCCGACCACAATTAGGGTCAGGCCCGGCACCTGCGGCAAGATCCCGAGGTCCATAACCGCCAGGGGGGGTGAGATCAACAAAGCTCCAGCGGCTTCGAGGCCGTGGGCCAGGGCCTGAGTGGTTACATAAGCTCCAAAAGAATATCCCACCAGGTAACAGGGTGTTAGGTTATGCACGGCCAGCCACCCGAGGGCGGTGATTAGATCCTCCACTTCCCCCCGGCCGTCGCCATAGGCACCCGAACTGCCGCCGACGCCGCGAAAATTAAAGCGTAGCGTCGCCCAGCCCCGGGCCCGAAAGGCCTGCCGGGCGGTCCAGACCACATTATTGTCCATACTGCCGCCAAATAACGGATGTGGATGGGCAATCACTACCCCACCGCCGGTCCCCGAGGTCCAACGCCCCTCTAAAGTCACTGCCGGACCGGGGATCATGACTTTTTCTTCCATATTTCTCCCTAATTATGCTATCTTTGAGAATAAACCCTAATAATTATAGCATAACCACGAATCCCCGGATATGGTCAAACCTCATGAGGTTCAACCCTAAACGCGGCTTAGGTTGTGGGTATCTAACATGGCATTACGCAATAAAGTCGGCGTTAAACTCATCGGCGTCAATTTATTATCGCTGCTGCTGGCCCTGGTAGGACTTTTGTTAGTGATGCGGTTTCTGGCCACCAGACAGATTCTGGAATGGCACCGCCAGCGGGTCGCCTTGGTGGCCCGATTGGTTCTGGCGGAGTACCAGGAAAAAAACCAGAAGGTGGTCCAAGCCGCAGATTTATTGGCCAACACCCCTAGTTACGGTGAACTGTTGTTCCTTAATGATCTTGAATACTTGAGGATGTTGGCCACTCCGCAGATGAAAGAGGCCGGGCTACATATCCTTACTTTTACTGACCGCCGGGGGGTAATCGTGGTGCGGGCGCATGCCCCCGGGGCTATCGGGGTTGATATCTCCGGTAATCCCTTGGTACGGGCTGCCCTAAAAGGCAAGCGGGCCAGCCGTATGGCGCAATGGCAGGACAGCATTGCGCTGAGCGCCACCGCCCCGATATTTTATGGCAATGAGGTGGTCGGTGCGGTCCTTACCGGGATGTTGATTGATCGGGGCTTTGTCGAATCCATTTCGCGCGGTCCCGGTGCGGAGGTGGCGATCTTTTATGCTAACCGGCCAATTGTCAACTCTTTTCAGAACCTCCCGGAGACCGCTTTCCAGGAATTAAAATTGGGCAAAGATCGGGCCGCTACTGCTGAACAAGAATCGGCACGGGTGCAAAGCATCGTTTTGGGAGACCAGACTTATACCATTACCTATTTGCCCCTGGAACAGGAAGAAAGGCCCTGGGAAGATCTGATTGTCGTGGGCATCAGCCACAACGAGGTCGCCAATACCAGGCTAACCTTGAATTTAGTAATCTTTGGGGTCGGCGGCGGCTGCGCCCTTTTGGGGATTTTTCTTAGTTTTCTCTTGTCCCAGGGCATACGCCGGCAGATTGTGCATCTGGCGGAAGGCACCCGGAAGGCGGCCTGCCAGGAATTGGCTGGCGATATCCCGGTGACCAGTACTGATGAATTAGGAGAACTGGCTAAGTCTTTTAACGCCATGACCCGCGCCTTGCGGGAAAAAACTCAGCTTCTTCAGGAGGAACGCGACCGCATCGCCGCCAATGCGGATTTTATGGCAATGATCGTGCATGATATCAAGGCCCCGCTGACCGGAGTCCGCCTGACCATCGAGGCTCTCCAGGACGAAACTTTGCCCCCGGAAGTGAACCGCAAATTACAGGGCATCCTCAAAAGTAGCGAAGGTTTGCTGTTGCATGTGCACAACGTCCTGGATGTTTCCCGGTTCGAGTCCGGACATCTGGACTTGCAGCCGGAAACTCTACTGCCAGGCATGGTCATCAACCGGATAATTCAACATTATGCCGAAATCGCCCAACATCAGGGAGTCGATCTCCGGGCTGATCTGCCTCCCGGCTTGCCTCAGATCTGGGCTGACGAACGCTACCTGGAACGGGTCTTGTTTAATCTGATCGCCAATGCCCTGGAGGCCACTCCGCCCGGAGGCCAGATCCGAGTGCTAGCTCAGAGCCACAGCTTGGATGGCGGAGGACAGGCTGTCGAAATCATTGTGGCCGATACCGGCAGTGGCATGGCTCCCGATACTTTAGAGAGCCTGTTTCAAAAGTATCCGGAGCGGGCTAACCTCTCGTCCCGCCACCGCGCCACGGGTTCCGGACTGGGTCTATACATCTGTAAAACTATTGTCGAGGCCCATCAAGGGCAGATCTGGGCCGAGAGTCAACCTGAGCAGGGAACCTGGATTCATGTGCGTCTGCCGACCGTCCCTGCCGAACTCTCTGGTAAGGCGCAATAAATGAATCTAAGCCATGAGGACCGAATCTGACGCCAACAGACAAAGAATCATCAATAGGTTTAGCAAATTTCTTTAACTTCTAACCTATTGATCTTGGGGATTTATCCTGATATTATGAAGTTTGAGGCACAACCGTGGGTGTAAAAATTCTGGTGGTAGATGATGATCAACGGACCAGGGAAGCTCTAACCGCGATCCTGAGACGGGCCGGGTATGAGGTAACGCCGCTCGACTCCGGAGACCGGCTGGAGGAAAACCTGCGGACCGAGCGCTATGCCGGGGCAGTGATCGACTACCATCTGCCGACCCGCAACGGTCTGGAACTGGCTCAATCCGTAAGAGAAATTTTGCCTGACTGCCAGATTATTTTGATCTCTTCGGAATTCCGGCCCTTTAAAGACGCGGGAGCTTCCTCTACCGTGGTCAACCGGTTCATTCCCAAGCCTTTTTCTAAAAATACCTTTTTGCGAGTGATTGGGGAACTCTGCCCTCTCAAGCCGGAGTAATATCTTCTTAGGGCGCAGAGCAATTTTCACCTAATTCAGAAAAATACCTAAATTCAGGTCTAGCCATATTTCGTCGGCCAAGCGGCTCATGCCTTCTCAGCTACCAGGAACAGCCCTAGCTTCCCGGGTTTGGGCTTTTATTCAGGAACATCAGATGCTGCAGCCCGGCGACCGGGTGCTGCTGGGGGTCTCCGGCGGTCCGGATTCCATGGCCCTGCTGCACCTGCTGTATGGCTGGCGAGAGCGCGGCCAGCTAGCGCTAGGCGTCGTCCATTTTGACCACGGTTTAAGAGGCCGGGAATCGCAACAAGAGGCAGTCTTCGTGGCCGAGCAGGCGGCTAGTCTGGGGCTGCCGGTCTATCAGGAGCGGGGAGAGGTCCGCCACTACGCCCAGAGCCACAAACTTTCTCTGCAGGTCGCGGCCCGGCAGCTTCGTCTGGCCGGCTTTGAACGGCTGCGGCAGGAAAAGAATTATCCAAAATTAGCTCTGGGCCATACCGCTGACGATCAGGTGGAACTCTTCTTCCTGCGGCTGCTGCGCGGGGCCGGACCGGAAGGCCTGAAAGGCATGTGGCCCTGCAGTCCCTCGGGACTGATCCGCCCGTTGTTGGGGGTGACCAAGGCCGAAATTCTGGCCTGGCTGGCCCAGGAAGGTCTGCCCTATTGCCAGGATTCTAGTAATTTTAGTTACAAATACCGCCGCAATCAGATCCGTCTGGAGCTGCTGCCCAAGCTGCGACGGCAATATAACCCGCGGCTTAACGAGGCCATCTGGCGTACCCAAGCCCTCCTCCAGGAACAGGAAGACTATCTGGCGCAGGCAACCGCGCGGCAACTGGCAGAGTTGACCCAAGTAACGGCACCCGACCGACTGCATTTGGACCTAAAGCGCTTACGGGCATTACATCCGTATTTACAAAAACGGGTGCTGCGGCTGGCCTTAGGCCGGATCAGCGCTGAGCTGACCGGACTTAGCTATCTCCACCTCAAAAACGCCTTAGAGCTGTGTCAGCAATACCAGTCTGCGGGAGAAATTACCCTGCCCGGCGGTTGGCGCTTGGTCCGTGCCAGGGATCGGCTTGAATTAACGCGGGACCAGCCACCGTCATTGCCCCGCGGCACTTTGGTTCTGCCCGCCACTGACCAGGGAAGCTTTCCCGGTTTCGGCTGGCTGCTGAAGTGGACCACCTATGCGGCCACCGCGCCGGTTGATTGCTACACCCCACCGGAGACGGCGCGAATGGATAGGAATAAGGTGCAATTTCCGCTGATTTTGCGATCCCTGCAGCCCGGTGACCGCTTTCAGCCACTGGGGATGTCAGGCACCAAAAAGCTCCAGGATTTCCTGGTTGATGCCAAAATTCCCCGTAGCCAGCGTCTTTCCTTTCCCCTACTCTTGAGCCAGGACCAGATTATCTGGGTCGTGGGCCAGCGGTTGGCAGATCCGGTCAAAATCACCCCGCAGACCACCACCATTTTAGAAATCACCGCTTCTCGAGAATAAAGGCGTCCTTTCCGGGCCGGGAGTTTAACCGGACTAATGGCCGATTAGTTGGCATTTAATACCACATTTCGCTTTGCCCTTGAAAAGCTTCGATTTTTCTGTTATGCCTAAAAAAGTTTTTTGTTATGGTTTTTAGAGTTTACCTAAATTGATCGATTATTATCTTGATCTCTAGCAAAAACCATGATAACCTATAGATATTATTGAGCAATAAACCATTATAGACTTTGCTCCAGCAAACCCCACGGGTGAGAGGTTATCAGGGTA
>JAQVHY010000162.1 GCA_028695935.1 Desulfobacca sp. | reverse complement strand
GGAAGAATATTGGGATTGAAACAGGATAACCGACGCCGTAGATGTTTTAGATAGGCCCAAAAACCATCCCAGGAAAACTCCCGACGCCCCAGCAATCCCTGACGGGCAAAAATGATCACCAGGAGCAGGGCAAAAGAGAAGATCACCATACGCATCCCAGGTATGCCGGGAAGTCCCAGGCCCCAGAAAGTAATCGGCTCCTCCGCGGCCCGCAGGACTTCGCTCCCGTAGGTAAACAGAACAGCCCCCAGCACCGCCCCGGTATTACTGCCCAAGCCGCCGATAACAATGATGATGAGCAGATTAAAAGTCAGGAAAAAAGTGAAGAGATTAGGAGAGATGGTGGTAATCAGGTGGGCCAGCAAGCCGCCGGCGACCCCGAAAAAAAAGGCGCTGACCAGAAAGGCCAGCATCAGGTGACGGAAGGGATCGATGCCGATGGCCCGGGCCGCGGTCTCATCCTCCCGGATCGCCTGCATGGCCCGCCCATAACCGGAATTAACCAGACCGGTGATGACCACCAGGGCCAGGACCGCCACTCCCCAGGACCACCACAAGTTGGTATAAGGATACAGCCCCTTGAGACCCAACGGCCCATTGGTCAGCCACTGTAAATTATTAGCCAGCACCCGCACCACCTCCCCGAACCCTAAAGTCACAATGGCCAGATAATCGCCCCGCACCCTCAGGACCGGAAAGCCGGTAAGGAAGGCGAAAATGACCGCCATCAGCCCCCCGGCCACCAAGGAAATCATAAAGGAAGTGCTAATTTGGTTCAGGGGCCAGATTAATGGGGTGATTAGAAAAGTTAGCTCCTTTTCCGCCGGGTTCAGGGTTAAGAGCGCCGAGGTATAAGCGCCGATGGTCACGAAGGCATTGGGGCCTAGATGCAGTTGCCCGCAGATGCCATTGATCAGATTATAACTGATCGCCAGGGTGATGAAGATGGCGGCGTTATTGAGCAGCCTTATCTGATATTCACCGGCTCGTTGCTCAGCCCAGTAGAGTACCAGGGCCAGCAAGGCTACTACTCCCAGATTGAGGAGGGCATGGCATAGGCGTCGGGAGTGAGGCACCTAAAGTTTTTCCTCCATCAGGACTTCGCCTAACAGTCCCGTGGGTCGGAACAGCAGGACCACGATAAGCAGACCAAAGGCCAAGGCATCGCGGTAGCCGGCCCAGGCCGGGAACAAGGCGACAATCAGGATTTCCAACACTCCCAGCAGCAGCCCCCCCAAGACCGCCCCGGCCAGATTGCCGATACCCCCCAGGACCGCGGCAATAAAGGCCTTCAGGCCGGGCATGATGCCTAAATAAGGATTAACCTGGGGATAACGCATGGCCCATAACAGCCCCCCGGCGCCGGCCAGGACCGAGCCGATCAGAAAGGTCAGGGCAATCAGCCGATCGACGTTAATGCCCATCAACCGGGTAGTTTCAAGGTCGCGGGCAATAGCCCGCATCGCGATTCCTACCCGGGTACGATAGACAATCAGAAACAACACGCCGAGCAGGACCAGGGTGATGGTCGGAGTCCAGAGACTGAGCCGGGGAATAAATAAGCCATCCAGCTCAATGGCTCCCGCCATCACGGGCGGCACTGGAAAAGCCCGGGGGCGGCCGCCAAGCAGCACCAGGGCCAAATTTTCCAGGAAGAATGACGCGGCAATCGCGGAAATTAACAACGAAATCCGCGGCGCGCGGCGGAGCGGGCGATACGCCCCTCTTTCCAGCAGCACCCCCATCAGTCCGGTAAGTCCAAGAGCCAGGGCACAAGCCATCGTCCAGGGCAACGAGAACATGCCGATGCCAAACAGTCCGACGTAGGCCGCCACCATCAACAGATCACCATGCGCGAAATTAATCAGGCGCAGAATGCCATAGACCATGGTATAACCGATGGCGATCAGGGCGTAGAGACTGCCCAGGGAAAGGCCGTTAATCAGTTGTTGTAAGAAAGTACTAAAGTCCATGGCTGGGCTGGAGTTATGATCGGGAGCGGAAAATGGTTTCTTTCCCCCTGCACCTGACCCCATCTATCAGGGGTGAGCTCAAAAAGGAGAGGTTTATCGAAAATCGCTAGGGGCCAGGTCACCTGGCCTCTAGCGGATCATCCCTTCCCCTCCTGGTCAGGAGCGCGGCTTATTTGGTAATGGGACACGGGGTCGTCGATCTGCCATTGGCCCCGGGCAGGATGGGAATCAGACACAGAAGTCGCATCGTCGTCTGGCCGACATTTATCAACTGGTGGGGTTCCTCCGGGGGGACATAGACGGCGTCGCCGACCTGAAGCCGGGTTTCCTGGCCATTGGCATCAATATATAACGGTTCCCCTTCTATCACAAAAATTTCATGCTCCTCCAGATGGGCATGCAGGGAGGTGTGGCCCTGAGGCTCGAATTCCATCACCCGCATGGCAAAGTGGGGACAGCCATCAGCGCTGGTCAAGACATAACGGGCGGACAGGCCCTTAAAGCCGCTGTGCGTAATGGCCACCGGCTCCGCCGCGGTAAAGTGTTTTCTAAGCATGATTAACCTCTCCTGGGTTAGAGGACGGACGTTATTAAACGGCCTTTAAGAGGTCTTTGGCCACGTAAAGCAGATTGACCTTCTGATGCAGGTCTTCTTCTAGAGCCTTTACCTTGTCGGCCGGTAAATCCATGATGCGGATATAGACCCGCCGGTAGCCTGCCGCGGCGATATCGTTGGAACTCAGGATGCTCACGGTGCGTCCCCCGTGCGCCCGGATGACGTCAGCCACTTCTTTTATAGATCCCGGGCGATCTTCGAGTTGAAAGGCAAACTGAATATTGCCGCGATAAATGCCGGTGATATTGACAAAGGCCCGAAACACATCCGATTGGGTAATAATCCCGACCAGCTCCTGATGTTCATCTACCACCGGCAGACCGGACACCTTGTTTTCCAGCATCATTACCGCGGCCCGCTCGACGCTCTCATCCGGACCAATGGTTAAAGGATTTTTGGTCATGATCTCCCGGACCTTGATCTCGGCCAGAAGATAATAGAGTTCATGAATATCAAGGGATGAGGCCTTGGATGGCGAGGCTTCTTTCAGATCCCGATCGGAAATAATCCCGGTCAGTTTTCCCCGGTGCAGCACTGGCAAACGGCGAATGCGATCCTCCTTCATGATGTGCAGGGCCTTCATCATCGAGGTGTTTTCATCCACGGTAACTAACTCGGAAGTCATCCATTCCCGGACCAGCATGTTAGCCTTCCTCCTTTCGGATGCCGCGGTTTAATCTAGTACCTCTGCTAACTAGCTAGGTATTATAACAGATTTACAATTGATCATTACAATTATTTCATCAAGATAATTAATGCCTTCAAATCTAAAATTCCCGCCTCTGAGCCTTTTGGGAAAAATCCAGGGGCGCTTCCTCTCCTTTAGCCAACCGAACAATATTATCTCGATGCCGAAACAGAATTAGTAACGAGATCACCCCGGCCAGCACTAAGGTCGACTGGGCCTCAGAACATAGCCCCACCGCCAGGGGCATCATCCAGGCCGCGGCCAGTGAACCCAAGGAAATTAACCGGTAGTAGCTCACCAGCGCCACCCAGACGGCGATTAAAAACAGCGCCGCCAGCGGACAGAGGGTGACAATCACTCCGAAACCGGTCGCTACTCCTTTGCCACCTTTAAAGCGCAAGTACAAGGGATAGATATGTCCCAGAACCGCGGCTAAACCTACCGCGGCAATGGCCCAGCCATGCCAGGTCCCTAAAGCCACAGGACCGAAACGGGCCACAAACACCGGCAACACCCCTTTCATGACATCCCCAAACAGAGTAAATACCCCGGCATTGCGTCCCAGCAGTCGATAGACATTGGCCGCGCCGATATTGCGGCTGCCTTCTTGCCGCGGGTCCGGACCACCCATGAGCCAGGCAACGATCAGACCGGTAGGAATGGACCCCAACAAATACGCGGCCAGCAATAATCCTAAAAAATCACCCATTTTATCCGTCTCCGCAGGTCATAACCAACTACTTCTGTCTCTCTCCCGGCAACTTAGCGGAATTTCCCGCCCCCCGGTATCTTGGCGACCGCTTACGTTTCACAATCTGACCGGCAGGCCTTTGGCGTGCAAGTACTCCTTGGCGGCGCGGATCGAAATTTCCCGGAAGTGAAAAATCGACGCGGCCAGCACGGCATCCGCTTTACCCTGGACCACGGCCTCGTAAAGATGCTCCACGGTCCCGGCCCCGCCCGAGGCGGTTACCGGCAATTGCGAGGCTTCCTTGACCTTGCGAGTCAATTCCAGGTCGTAGCCGTTTTTCACCCCGTCGGTATCCATACTGGTGGGCAGCAACTCGCCGGCGCCCAATTCCCGGCAGCGCGCCGCCCAGGCAATGGCATCCTGGCCGGTCGGCGTCCGGCCGCCGTGAATAACCAATTCATAGCCCGACGGCAGGGCGCGGTTCCGGCGGGCGTCAATCGCCACCACCAGGCGCGGCGAGCCCACTGCTTGGGCGGCTTCTTTAATCAGGTTGGGGTTCTGGATCGCTGCGGTGTTGATTCCCACCTTGGCCACCCCGGCTTTGAGCAGATTCTCGATATCGCCACACGACTTCACCCCCCCTCCAACAGTCAAGGGTATGGAAATCGCCGCGGCCACCTCTTTGACCAACTCCATGGTGGTCTGGCGGCCCTCTACGGTAGCCGTGATATCCAGAAAGGCCAGCTCATCCGCCCCCTCCTGTTCATAGAGCCGGGCGTTTTCCACCGGATCGCCGGCATCGCGCAGATCGACAAAATGAATGCCTTTGACCACTCGACCGTCCTTGATATCTAAGCACGGAATGACACGAATATAGTTCATTAAAATCTCCTCACTTCAGGCATTTAAAGGTAAACATAGATAACTTATTGGGAATGATCTAAAAACTTTTGCATGTAGATCACGTCAAAATCTTGGTTAAATTTTCTGCCTACCCGTTTTAATATACAATATTCGGTAAATCCATGTTTTTTATGAAAATTGACACTGATATGATTGAGCGAGGACACGGTGGCCAATACGGTATCAATTCCATATTTCCGGCCCTCACTGGTTAGCGCCTCCAACAGCCTGGTTCCCAAGCCCTGGCGCACGTGCTCCGGTAGAATAAAGTAGGTTAACTCCGCCGTCCGCTTAAAAACCCGGGAACGATGATAGGGGCGCATCAACCCAAAGCCCACCGTCTGGTTATCAGTGGCAACGATATAAAAAGGATAACCCTTGCTCATTTTCCTCAAATCTTTAAAAAATTTCGACCCAACCTCCTCTTCCGGGAATGCCGCAAAACTATGTCTCACATAATAATTGAAGATTCTAATCACCCCTTCGGCATCCTGGTCGGTAACTGGTCGGATAGTATACCTCATCTTTACTATAACACCATCAAAAGGTTTAATTCTGGGCCGCCCTGGAGGGGATGATCATTGCTACCTCTTTTGGCGGATAGGACGCGCCCTGTTAAATCCATTTTCCGCGCAGATGAACTAGAACTCTCGTCGGCCCAGGATGTCCAGTTAAATCGTCTGCGGCTATAGACTCTATCCTAAATTGAGCGATTCAATTTGTCAAAGAAAACGAGTTGAGCTTAACGTGTTTCAATGAAAGTCAAATAGCCTGGAAATCTCCTGATGAAGGCCCGGGGTGGGCTGAACTGTGATCAACTTGAGTAACAATACCCTCTGATGGGGTAATATCTGGCT
>JAQVHY010000161.1 GCA_028695935.1 Desulfobacca sp. | reverse complement strand
GATACATCACCTTGAGTTCGCTCATGTTGATCTCCTCAGGCAGGGTAAATTTCCCCCTATCATAGCATTTATTGATCGAATTGATAAGCTGATTGGGCTGAGGGAGTCGGAATTCTTTGGATTCGCGGGGGCTTAACTGGGTTTATAGCGCCGTAGCAGCAGATACAGCGCCCCGGCGCCACCGTCATAGGGCCGCGCCGTAGCAAAGGCCAACACCTGGCGGCGGAAGCGTTTCGAGGTTAGCCAGGACTGAAGATGTTTTTTCAAAACTGGGATCTGGTTCGGAGAACGGTGCCCGCGACCGTGAACGATTAAGACGGTGCGGTAGCCGCGCGCCTGGCACTGGGCCAGGAACTTCTCCAGGCCTTCCCGCGCCGCGGCAACGGTCAAACCGTGGAAATCCAGGTAATCCTGAATGGGAAAAGCCCCGGCTCTAAGGGCCGCCATGATGCGCGGATCCAGAGACGCCACCTGCCCCTCCATATACTCATCGGTGAAGGAGAGATCAAAATCCCGCTGGCCGGCGACCAGTTCATGCAACTGGGTCAGGGCTTCCCAATCCTCATCGGGCCAGGGCAGCAATGAACGAGGGCGGGGGTGAGACGGAACCATGTAGGCCCCTTGTCGGGGCAGGGGGCGGACCTGGCGCATAGCTTCCTGAAAGAGCAGGTGGTCATCTAAGTTGCCGCGCAGGCGAGGCGGGCTGGGTTTGTTGGTTAAGGAAAGCTGCTCGGATTTTACCAGGGCACCCAGACCTTGAAAAGGCCGATACAAGCCCCCCGAGGTCCGGCGGTTAACCTGGGGCGGGTCCTGGCCTTGAGGTTGGTCACTTGGGCTACCCATGGCGGGCTTCCTCCCTAATAATGCAAAAAGCCTGTCCGCGGCGGTGACAGGCTTTTTGGGGCCTAAACTAGAGCTGACCTCCTTATAGGCCAACGATATTTTTGTGTAATTCTTTGGTTTTCTCCCAACGGGCCCGATCCCGGTCAGCCACCAGATCTGCTAACCGATCCTGGATGCGTTGATAGATAGGCCCGTTGATATCATCGCCGCGCAGATGGCCATCAATCAATTTCCGGTAGCAGCAGATCATCTTGCCGATCATCGAGACCGCGTATTCTCGACCCTGAACCTTGAGAGTAGCCAGTCCCAGGTCGATATACTGTTTCAATTCCTCTCCCATGATAGCAAAGGCCACGTTGGGATCACGGCGGACCCGATCATTAATTTCGGCGATCCGGGCCTCGGTCACCCCACGCTTGGATAAGACCTTGCGCCGCTGTTCGTCGGTTAGCAGACAGAGGCGGAAACAACTGCCACTACGGTCGGGCCAGCCCTCATATTCGACGATCTCATTGCCATCCTCATCGTGATAGACCTTACGAATGTAGGAATCGGCAATAAGTTCATGGAAGATACAGTTTCCCACCCCACCGATGCACCGATTACCATGGATCAACACCTCGGTTTTGATGCCCAAGCTATCCGCCTCTTGCTTGAACCGCCGGAGCTTATCCACGGTGTTGATATTTGTAGAAGCGACGATCTGGGTGACGCCCAGCGCCTGGTAGCGGGCCATTTCCGCCTTGGTCTGGATGTTACAGCCAACGCTGGCATGAATGACCAATTCCGGGTAATGTTGATGAATTAATTTAATCAAGGCGGGGGTTTTGACAATTACGCCCTCAATACCATAATTAGCGTATTTCCCCACCTTTTTGAGCGCTAAGTCTATCTTGTCTTCCGGAACCTCAGCATTTAAAGCTACTCGTACCTTGCGTTGCCAAGCATTACCGATTTTAACCGCTTCATTAATCTGACTGTCTTCTAATTCCCACGCACACTTACGCCGACTGAACCCCTTCGACCCGACATAGACCGCGTCAGCGCCATTTTTAAACACCGCTTCTACCATTGCCAGGCTACCGCCTGGTGCTAATAATTCATCGCTCATTTCCAAGGCCTCCCATAGGTTTCAAATTGCAGCCACCCATACCGAAACCTTTTCCGGATGGTTTTGTCTTCACCTAGGGCCTTGTGCATCATAGACAAGTGTCCTGGTTTCCCTTATTTTATTTTAACCCTGTTCCCGCAAATGTCAAGGGTCGGGACCCATTTATTATGAACCAATGGCAACATTGAGTTTCAGTTCGACAAGGTTAAAATCATACCCCCTGCTTGGTATTTTTATTAATTATCGGCATGATAAGAAAACGCCTAAATTCCTTACCCCACCTCGCCGGCGCCGCCGCTTAATGACGCAGATAAGTCAGAGCCAACACCAGGGCCAGACCAAACTCGACGCTGAAGGTCAGGAAATAAATCAACAGCTCCATTTTAGAGCTGTAATCTTCCTCTAACAAAATACGGTTGGGGTCACGCAAGATATCCCACGAGGTGAGATCTTTTAGGGCCGTCATCGAAATTAACTCCTTTCCAGTCGAACTAATTAACAATTACTAACAACCTGCCGAGCACCCATCTCCGGCTAATGCCCTAAATTCCTAGACCTTGTGAATTATATCATTAGTCCCTACAAAATTAACAGAAAAAAATTCATTATTTGATAATAGCCGAATTTTTATGGAATTAAGGGCAACCAGCCCGAACCGGCCTCATAACTTAGACCATGGCTCGAAGCGACCGCCACAATCTTTTCAGCAACCCTTCCGACGGCGGGGAATGGGAACTGCCGGTCATCTTAACATCTTCCTCGGCGGCAAATTCTTGCAATAGTTCTTTCTGGCGAGTGCTCAAGTGCCGCGGGATAACCACATGGGTTTCGATCAACAAGTCCCCCCGACCATAGCCTTTCAGAATCGGGATGCCTTCGCCCTTCAGACGGATGATCTCCCCTGGCTGAGTGCCGGGCTGGATCGTCACCTCTTTTTGACCACTCAAGGTGGGGACCGTCACCCGGTCGCCAAGGGCCGCTTGTACGAAGGAGATCGGGAGTTTCAGGCGCAGATTGTAACCCTCGCGGTCAAACAGTTCATGGGGACGCACATGCATGACAATATACAAGTCGCCCGGCGGACCGCCATGTACGCCCTCATCCCCTTCTCCGGACATGATCAGGTGGGTGCCGTTATCCACCCCAGGTGGAATTCTGACGGATAGCTTCTTCTTTTCCGGTACCCGACCCGTTCCCCGGCATTTGGGGCAAGGTTCGGCAATGATTTCACCCCGCCCCTGACACCGGGGGCAGGTAGTGCTAATCCTTAAAAATCCATGGCTGCGGATGATATGGCCACGGCCACCGCATTGCGGGCAGGGGATTTTATGGGTACCGGGTCGAACGCCGGTACCCTGACAGGCGCGGCAATTGATGTTCCGAGTGATTTCGATATTGATTTCAGTCCCCAGGGCGGCATCGACAAAATCAAGATCTAAATCGTAGCGCCGATCAACGCCGGCCTGCGGCCCGGCGCGCTTTGGCTCTGGCCCACCAAAACCAAACAGGTCTTCAAAGATATCGCCAAAGGCGCCAAAAATATCCGAAAAGTCGCGGAATCCGGTAAATCCGGTGTCGCGCAGACCTTCATGACCGTATTGATCGTAGAGCCGCCGCTTCTGAGGATCACGCAACACCTCATAGGCTTCGGAGGCTTCCTTAAACCGCTCTTCGGCCTCTTTATCGCCGGGATTGCGATCCGGATGATATTTCAGGGCCAGTTGCCGGTATTTTTTCTTAATGTCCTCTTCTTTAGCGTCTCGGGGAACACCTAAGATCTGATAGTAATCTTTGTTAAATTGCACCATTTATTTTCAGGTCAGCCGCGCTTTGACAGCGCGAATTTTATCGTCCAGATGAACTTCTTTGTCACGTCGATCATCGATGGTAAGATGCGTCAGAACTCGCTTGACCCCGCGGTTAAAAGGAATTTCGTGCAACACCTGGGCTACCTCTAGCAACTGCTCGGTACTGCCCTCCACAATCGTCCCCATATCGGTTAAGTAATGGGGCAGTTGCTGTTGTCGCAAATATTGCACTACCGCCGCAATATAGTCCCCCACGCTGGTCTGCCCCAATCCCAGGGGCACCACACTAATTTCCATGATCGCCATTGTGTCACCCTGTCTTAGTTGCAGGAGTTGCCATTTGACAATTGGGAGATCTTCTTGGATTTCACAAACTTCCGGACAGCCTTCTTGAGAAGCTCCAGATCAGAACTTTTTACCACTAAGCCATCGGCACCGATGGCCTTGGCCGGCAATGAGAAATTATAAGCTGAATAAAAGATTACCGGAGGCGCTTGGGCAGTGCCTTTAATAATTCTCATGGTCTCTAACCCAGACATATCAGGCAACAACAATTCCATGACAACCAGATCAGGATGCGCCGAATCCATCAGGCGTATTAATTCCTTACCATCGGAGGCGACCATCACCTCATATCCTTCCTCTAAAAACTCCTCTTGACAGAGCATCTGGATATGCGGGTCGCCATCACCAAACAGGATCCGGGCCATATGGTCCTCCCTTACCAAGGGGTTAAATTTTTCTAATGGCCCTGCCAACGATTATTCTCGCGCTAGCTGTTCAGATAAAATTTAGCTGATCTTATCCACCTTTTTCTAATGATATACCTATCCATTTACATTATAATAACCAAAACCCTGGCTGTCCAGACGTGCCCGTGAAAAAATTAACATCACCTCAAGAATCAGGATCTGAGCGGTACAACCCTGTCCAGCGGGAGCTCAAATCCTGCTCCGCCCCCTCTTCACCCGGTTCGTAAAACCTCTCGCCCTCAAGTCCGGCGGGTAGATACGTCTGAGGGACATAGTGGCCCGGATAGTCGTGCGGATATTTATAATCCCGACCATGGCCCAAGGCCCGGCCATCCCGCTGGGGATCTTTAAGATGTAATGGAACCTGGGTCACGCCTCGCTCCTGTACCATTTGTAAGGCCCGAAAATAGGCCTGGGTAGAATTACTTTTGGGTGCCAGGGCCAGATAAATGGTGGCCTGGGCCAGGTGATACTGGGCCTCCGGCAGCCCTACCCAGGAGAGCGCTTGAGCTGCCGCGGCGACCTGGACCAGGGCCTGGGGGTCGGCCAGACCGATGTCTTCCGCGGCCAGAATGAACAAGCGCCGGACGATAAATTTCGGATCTTCGCCGGCGTGTACCATGCGGGCCAGCCAATAGAGGGCAGCATCGACATCAGAACCACGGATGCTTTTGATAAAGGCCGAGATGGTGTCATAATGGGCGTCGCCATCCCGATCATAAAAAACCGCGCGCCGCTGGATGGACTCGGCCGCCACTGCCAGATCAACCCGAACCAGGCCGTCTGGTCCGGGAGGAGTGCTCAAAACCGCCAGTTCCAGGGCATTCAAGGCATTCCGGGCATCACCGCCGGCCATCCGGGCCAGGTGGGACAAGGCTTCGTCATCTACCTCAGCCCGATAAGTGCCCAGACCGCGCTCCTGATCCTGTAAAACCCGGCGCAGCAACACCAAAATATCGGCCTCGCTTAAAGGGTGGAAGACAAAGACCCGGGCCCGGGAGAGCAACGGCCCGATAATCTCAAAATAGGGATTTTCGGTGGTGGCGCCGATCAGAATCAGGGTTCCGGCCTCGACATGGGGCAACAAGGCATCCTGATGGGCCTTGTTAAAGCGATGGATTTCATCGATCAATACCAGGGTCCGCTGGCCCAGGGGGCGCCGCGCTTCGGCCTCGCTAACCAGTTGCCGAATGTCTTTAACCCCGCTCAACACCGCGCTCAAG
>JAQVHY010000160.1 GCA_028695935.1 Desulfobacca sp. | reverse complement strand
GCTCAAATTGATCACATTTCAGCCCAGCTAGGACCTTCATCGGTAGATTTCCAGGCTATTTTACTTTCATTGAACTACGTTAAGCTCAACTCGTTCTCTTTGACAAATTGAATCGCTCAATTTAGGACCAAATCTAAGCGCCATACCTCCTTGCCGGGGGCACCCGATGGCCTTTACCTGGTTTTTACCCTGGGAACCTCATTCCAGCATAAAAAAACTGCGACCGAAACGGTTACCCTGCAACAGGAGAAAGATGGCAGCCTTAAAGTGGCGGGATACTATATCCGTTAGGACAGCAAGATACCGAAACTGGAGACTGGGGTTGGCCCTGGCCGGGTACCTGGCCCTTATGGCGTGCGGCGCGCCGGCTTCGGAAATACAGCAGATTGAGGAGGAGATTAAGGCCGTTAAGGCGGAAATGATCAAACTGGCGGAGAAGTTGGAGCAGATTCAGGCCGATCAACAGCAGGTACTCTCGTTATTGGCCAAACAGGTGCCTGGACCAGAGAATCGAGCCCTTTCTTCTCAAGAAAGCGGATTAACCGTTGATCAACTTCTGCAAACCCCTGGCCGCTACCTGGGGGCCCAGGTGACCGTCAGAGGTCAACTCGGTCTGGTGCTGATTCACCGCAAGTCGTTTTTCCTCAAAGGCCCTCAAGAGCAGGTCCTGGTCTATTTTGGCAACCTTACCGATAATGATACCGTCCAGCGCCTCACCACCCAGGACTGGCCGGGTCAGATTACGGTTACCGGCACGTTTATGACCGCAGACCAGATAAGGGTTGGTTATCAAATTGTGGCGGAAAGGATAAATTCCCAATAATTTTCTTAATTGTTAAACAGACCGATAAACTTGGCGGCGATGCCTAATATAGTGAATGGTGATCAGCTTGTTTTCTAGGTCAACAGCGTAGATTAATCGATAGTCGCCTGAGCGTAGTCGATATAGTCGTTCTGTCCCGGATAATTTAATGGCTCGACGTGGAAATGGTTCAAACCTTAAACCCTCCATCAGTTTTAAAATCCGCGCCACATCAGATTTGGGAAGTAGGCGCAAATCCTTTGCAACCGAAGGTTTAAATTTGAGATCAAAGGAGCCCATCTTCCTGAAGACGCTTTTTCATCTCTTCCAAGCTTATAGAATTTTCCTCTCGACGCTCGGCAACCACGGCTAAGTCATGGAGGTCTTCGAGAAGTTTCTCGTATTCCTTAAGAGGCAGAATTACCGCAGTTTTATTTCCTTCATGATTAATGACATATTGCCTACGTAGATTTCTCATCCCATACTCCCTAAATCAACTACGGTATTCGGCGTTGATGCGGACGTAATCGGCGGTTAAGTCGCAGGTCAGGTAATAGTCGGAGAAATCGCCGAGATGGAGGTGAATGGTAAGGTCAAAGAAGCCGGTCAACATCAGTTCATGCGCGGCCCGTTCCACGGCCGGGCCTACAGCCTGGCCATTTCTGACGACCTGGTGGGGGCCGAAGCAGATGTCCACCTGCTCGGGGTCAAAGCGGGCCCCGGACCGGCCCAGAGCCGCCATGATCCGCCCCCAATTAGCGTCCGCACCGGTGATGGCGGTTTTGACCAGCGGCGAGGTCGCCACGGTTTCCGCGGCTTTGCGGGCCTCAAGGGCGCTGACCGCCCCTTCTACAGTAACCCGGAAGCAACGTTGCGCGCCCTCGCCATCCCGGACGATCTGGACGGCCAGATCGGCCATAACCTGATGGAGCAGAGTGGCAAAGGCCTGGCCCGCGGCGCTGTCGGGGCGGTCCACAAGCTGGTGGCGGGTCTGGCCACTGGCCATTACTATGACGGTATCATTGGTGCTGGTATCGCCATCGACGCTGATCCGGTTGAAGCTCTGGCCCAAGCCAGCCTTAAGATAGGTTTTTAACAGCCGAGGACTGATTGCCGCATCAGTAAGAATAAATGCCAGCAGGGTAGCCATCCGGGGGTGAATCATCCCGGCTCCTTTGGCAATGCCGGCTACGGTGATCGGATAATTCCCGATATAGCCGTCAACCTGAGCTGTCTTGGCAAAGGTATCAGTGGTCATGATGGCCTGGGCCACCTCTGAGAGACTCTCGGGGTCCAGGCGGGTGACCAAATCGGGCAAGGCCGCCAAAATCCTTTCGGTGGGCAGCTTCTGGCCAATAACCCCGGTCGAGGCCGGTAAGACCAGTTTATCCGGGAGCTCCAGGTAGCGGGCCGTCCAATGCGTAGACTCCCAGGCGGCTTCCAGGCCTGCCGGACCGGTGCAGGCATTGGCGTTGCCGCTATTGATCAGCAGGGCCTGGGCCCGGCCAGAGCGTAGCCGTTCCCGACTGATCACCACCGGGGCGGCCTTTACCCGGTTGGTGGTAAACACCCCGGCCGCGGCCGCCGGGCGGATTGCGGTAATCAGGGCCAGGTCAAGTTGCTGGCCCTTTTTAATCCCGGCTCGCGCCGCCGCAGCCCGAAAGCCCGGGACAATCAATTTATTTGCGGCCACAGCACTTTTTGTATTTTTTTCCGCTGCCACAGGGACAAGGGTCATTACGCCCTACTTTCTTGCCGGCTCTTTTTACCGGCTGGCGCTCGCCGTTGCCGCCGTGACTGAAAACCAGCGGCTGTTCCCGGCGTTCCTGTTCCACATATTCCTGGGGCTGACGCAACCGGATCTGGAACAGGGCCCTAATGGTATCTTCCTTAATGCGGTGGATCATCTCCACAAACATGCTGTAGCCCTCCCGCTGATACTCCCGGAGCGGATCCACCTGGGCATAACCCCTGAGCCCGATACCATCCCGGAGATGATCCATGGATAACAGATGCTCTTTCCAGTTATTATCCACCATCTGCAGCATAATCATCTGCTGGACTTCCTGAAAAATATCCGGCCCGATCTCTTGTTCCTTGGCTTCATAGGCCTGTTGCACCTGTTCGTGCAGATAATCCTCTAAGTCCTCCTGACTGAGCTGATGGGGATTGCCGGAATTAAGACTGACTTGCAGGCCGAACTGCCGCAAACAGGCGTCTTCGATGCCTTTCAGGTCCCATTCTTCCGGTAAGGTGGTGTCACTGGTGTGTTCGGCCACCAACTCATCCACCAGTTCCATGGCTATTTCCAGGACATCTTCCTTGAGATCTTCTCCCTGTAAGATCTCCCGGCGCTGACCATAAATCACCTCCCGTTGTTTGTTCATCACATTGTCATATTCCAGGAGGTGCTTGCGGATGTCAAAATTATGGCTTTCCACCCGCTTCTGGGCCCGCTCAATGGCGTTGGTGACCATCTTGTGTTCGATGGGCTCCCCATCCTCCATGCCCAGACGGCCCATTAAACCTTTGACCCGCTCGGAGCCAAAGATGCGCAACAGATCATCTTCGAGGGAGAGGTAAAACCGGGAAGTGCCGGGATCTCCTTGACGTCCGGAGCGGCCCCGTAATTGATTGTCGATCCGCCGGCTTTCGTGGCGTTCGGTGCCCAGAATATGCAGTCCCCCCGTTTCTACCACCCCCGGACCTAGAACAATGTCGGTGCCGCGGCCCGCCATGTTAGTGGCAATGGTGACCGCCCCCGGTTGCCCGGCCTGAGCCACGATCTGAGCCTCTTTTTCGTGATGCTTGGCATTGAGCACCTCGTGTTTGATGCCCTCCCGTTTGAGCATGCGGCTCAAGCGCTCCGACTTTTCCACTGAGGTGGTGCCGACCAGCACCGGTTGGCCCCGGTGGTGACAGTCCTTAATTTCCTCCACTATGGCATTAAATTTCTCGGCTTCGGTTTTATAGATGACATCAGAGTAATCAGTCCGAATCATCTCTTTATGGGTGGGGACGACTACCACATCCAGGTTATAGATCTTCTTAAATTCTTCGGCTTCGGTATCCGCGGTCCCGGTCATTCCGGCCAGTTTGTGGTACATCCGGAAAAAATTCTGGAAGGTGATGGAGGCCAGGGTCTGATTTTCGCTTTCGATCCGAACCCCTTCTTTGGCTTCCAGGGCCTGGTGCAGGCCATCCGAATAGCGCCGCCCGGGCATCAACCGACCGGTGAACTCGTCAACGATGATGACCTGGCCATCTTTAACAATGTAATCGACATCCCGTTTAAACAGGCTATGGGCTTTGAGGGCCTGATTGACATGGTGCAGGATTTCGATGTTCTTGGGATCATAAAGATTGTTGACCCGGATGAGCTTTTCCACGTGCGCCACCCCGTCTTCAGTCAGGTTGACGGTGCGGGATTTTTCATCGATGCTATAATCCTGGCCGGATCTGAGCTTGGGCACCACCCGATCCAGATGGACGTAGAGCTGAGTCGATTCTTCCGCGGGTCCGGAAATAATCAAAGGCGTACGGGCCTCATCAATCAGGATGGAGTCCACTTCATCGACAATGGCGTAGTTAAACCCCCGTTGCACGTAGTCGGCCAGGGAGAACTTCATATTATCCCGTAGATAGTCAAAGCCGAATTCGTTATTGGTGCCGTAGGTGACATCCGCGGCATAGGCCTGGCGGCGTTCCTGGTCATCTAAACCGTGGACGATGGTCCCGACCCGTAGACCTAAAAATTGATAAACCGCACCCATCCAGGCGCTATCCCGGCGGGCCAGATAATCGTTGACCGTAACTACATGCACACCGTCACCGGTTAAGGCATTAAGATAGACCGGCAATACCGCCACCAGGGTCTTGCCTTCGCCGGTCTTCATTTCGGCAATTTTGCCTTCGTGCAGCACCGCGGCGCCGATGATCTGCACATCAAAAGGCCGCATGCCCAACACCCGGACCGAGGCTTCCCGGGCTACCGCAAAGGCCTCCGGCAACAACTCTTCGAGGCTGGCGCCCTGTTCCAATCGGGCTTTGAACTCAGCGGTCTTGGCCTGCAACTGGGCATCGGAGAGTTTTTGTAAGCCCGGCTCCAGGCTGTTCACCTGCTCTACCAGCGGGGCCAGACGGCGTAATTCGCGGTCATTTTTACTGCCCCAAATCTTTTTAACAAGTGTTCCAAACATAATCCTGGTCGATTGTCTGATCCCGAATAGGGATTTAGGTTATGATTATAATTATCTATTAAATTATAATTTCTTGTTGTTGGGGGTGGCGTTTCCCTACCCGCCAAAAAATTAAGTCCTTACCCCAGTAGCCGAGCTGCTCCAGGCCATCATAAAAAAACCCGATAAAGACTCACTTCATCGGGATTCCAGTATATCATCGGCCACGGTCCGGTAAGCCCTAAATCCAGCTCGGTTGAGAATTCCCCCCCAATTATTATAATAATAGCTCTGATCCGGTGAACTGTCAAGCCGGTCGTGCTCCTCTGGCCCAGTTAATAATCTAGCAGCATGGCGATTTCATCGCAATCGGGAAACTTGGGACAGCGCACGCAATCGGCCCAAACAATGTGGGGCAGGACGTTTTTATCGATGATTTTGAAGCCGAACCGGGCAAAAAAATCGGGCCGATAGGTGAGGACAAATCCTGAGCAGTTTAACCCCCAAAGACGGTGCAACCGGCGTGGATAAGGACACCCGTGTCCTCAAAGCAAAATTCAGCGACGATATTCAGGTGATATCCGGTAAAAGCCTGCTTAACGCGGTAGAGGTTTACAACGTGAGCGATAACCAAAAGGCCGGCATCAGCGAGGTGAAAATTGACGGGGACACGCTGACGATCACCCTGGAAGACACTTTGGAAGCCGGAGACACTTTTGAGGTAAGCATTAAGGCAAATTATCTCGAAGAGGAAGAGACGGGGTTCAATTTTGAAGGAATT
>JAQVHY010000159.1 GCA_028695935.1 Desulfobacca sp. | reverse complement strand
GCCATAGCCCTCGGTAGCGAGTTGTTTAGAGATAGAAGCCCATTGGGGCATGAAAATGGTCGCCGGAATCCCCAATTGCCAGGCGGCATAGGCTACCCCCTGGGCGTGATTACCGGCCGAGGCCGCCACTACCCCGGTCACCTGGCCCGCCGCGGCCAAGCTTTGGATCTTGTTAAGTGAACCCCGGAGTTTGAAAGAACCGGTGATCTGCAGATTTTCCAGCTTGAGGAAAATTTCCCGGTGGGCCAGGCGGCTCAAGGTATGGGAATAGATCAGCGGGGTGTGGAGGACTAACCCGCGCAGACGCTCCTGGGCCGTGATAATATCCTTTAAGGTAACCATATCCATAAATGCAAAAGGGCCTGAACCTCAGGCCCCAGAGAGTATTGCCCTTATTGCCAGGCTAGTTTTTACCGGCTAAATTTTACGGAATCAATCAGCCGTTGCATCTCCGCCCGGTAGCGATCAAACTGTGGGGGCTCACAGGAGGCCATAAAGGTGTAGTAGAAGTTTTGCTGATCATAACACTGCCATTGAATACGCTGGAACCCGCCGGAACCCTTGGCCGATTCAACCGTCTCCCAGCCGATTATCCCGGCATCCTTCTGATCGCGCCGTTTTACCGATAAATATTTACCCAGCTTCATCTGTTCCTGGGCCTGCTGCATGGAGGCCTTGACCGAGGCCTCTCGGGGGAAGCTGGATCCTAAACCGGTGTAATGAAATGCATAACTTACCGTAGTTCCCGGTTTATGGAAAGAAGCTCTTTCACCCCTGGGGTCTCCCGACGGCTTGTCCCAGCCGGCCGGGATGGTATAGGAGAATTTGCGGCCGTTATTTTTATAAGTCACCGCAGCGGTAGAGACCGCCTCGCCCGTGGGTCCTTCCTCCGCCCGGGGCTGTTGGGTAGGGCTAGGGCTGGTAGGCTCCGCGGGTTTGGCCTTCTCGCCAGCGGCCTGACGGGCGGCATCAACGCCGCGGCGGATTGTGCCCCATTGGGCCGAAAGCGGTGACGCGGTCAGCAAAAACCAGGACAAACCAAAGACTCCGATTACCATCCCACTCAACATCATTTTGCGCATGATCTAGCTCCCTCTGCCTTTGGGGTTTATTATCGCTTCAGGTATTTTGAGCCTTGCGCCAACCGTCGGCTTTTAATTGGGCCACATATCCACACCATTCTTCCTTTATGCGGTTGATATAGACCAGTCGATCCTGGGCTAAAAGTGGCGCTAATTCGCGATGGATGCGGGCGTTTTCCTCCAGATCTAAAGGAGTCATGCCGTGCCAGCTACAATAACCTTCGTCAAACAGAAATTCCGGCGTTATCGGTTGCTGACCCCGCCTTTTCCAAAAGAAGAACTGGGCGGCTTCCAGGTCATATTCCAGGATCCAGCCCTTGTCTTCGATCATGGTGGCGGGATTCCACACCGCCAGGTGCCGACACTGGGGGCAATAAAGGTTGACCAGAATCTCGGCCGGCAGAATATTATCCCGATTCATCAGATGCGCCTGGTTCTCGCCGCAGACACACGTCCGTTTTAAGCTTAAGCACATGATTTTCTCACCTTATTATCGGATATTAATTATTTATTATAGTCCTTTTACTTACCGGCGTAAATAAAAAACTCCCTTTTGAGGAAACAGTGATCACCGGGTTTAAGGGCTAAGGCTAGTCATGGCTTAAGCTATTCGGCAGTTCGACCTAAGCCCGGCGTGACAAAAAATTTCCTTCGACCTTCCCCCAGCAGCCTTAATCAAGAATAAAAGACATAGCTCCTGGCTCCATTCCGGATTACTTCATAAGTTTTGGTTGTTTCTTCTCCGGTAGTCGTCTTATAACGGAGATTAAATTCCAGGATGGTATTTTCGGGATTAAAAATAGGTCTGATAAAACACTCCAGAATCTGGGCGTGTCGATCATTTAAAATACCCTCGCAGGTGACCAAAGTGTGCATGACCTGTCCGAAAACGTTATCGATAATCCCGACGTAGATGTGGGGATAATCTTTGGAAGATCCAGACACCCGGGACACCGGGAGTTCGGCTAACAAGGTTCTGGCTTCGCCGCAATTGCTGAAAGAAGTTCCCGACCAGATTTTTTCCAGGTTCTGATATTTATCTCTAAAGGTTTCGATCTGAGCTGCTTCCGCCATTTTCGTCCACCTCCGTGATCATCTGGTATTATTACATTTAATACCGCTAGGCTGATCATTTATCAAGCATAAAACGCCCGGCTTGAAGCCCCGGGTGTGGGAATAGCTTATAGCATGATTAAACTTTCGGCCTTTTTATAATGCTCGCCGATGTCCCGCCGGACCGCCAGGCGGTTGCCGTGCTCAGCTTCCCGCGGAATCACCCGGATTTTACCTTGATCATAAGCGTTCAACAAGCGTTGCCGCAGGTTATCCACCACTTGCCCGCGTTTTTGTTCTGACTTGAGGGTGGCATTGGCATCCAGAAAAGCCACCCGCGAGCCGTCGGATTTAAAAATGCCGTCCGTATCGTAAGCCATGGCGGACGGAATTACCGTAATTCGCTTTTTATCAAAATAAGCGAAGTCAATCTCCACCACCTCGCCTTTGGTTAAAGACCAGGGGTAACCTTTCTGTTGTTGGGGGCCGCCCGGACCGGTAACTAAAGCCAGGCACAGGGAAATCTGATCGGCCCTGACTTCCGGGGCCACCTCGTGCAGGTTGCCCGCCACCGTGGCCTGGAGAAGCGCCCCCAGATTACGCAGGCGCTTGACAATGGGCTGGAATTCCGGCTCTCCGGGACGGATATTGACTTCGCAGACCCGCAGCGCTCGGGGTTTAAAGTCTGCCGCAAAAGAGGCAAAGCAGCCGGGATATAATACACAGGGCCGCAGGATGCCTTGTTTTTGCATCTGGGCGATCAGCGGCTGGGCAATGGTTTCCTCCACCATCGCCATTAAGGCCGGGGTTTCCAGGGGATGGGGAGAAATTGAGCCCATGCCGCCGGTGATGGGATTGTCCAGGCCGGGCGGGCCGGCAAATCTTTCCGGATAGTCCATGGCCGTGGGCAGAATCTGATAATGGCCGTATTTATCCACCAGAATCGTAAAACTGATTTCCACCCCGGACATGCGCGCTTCGATGAGCAGGGGCCAGGGGGCTTTTTTCCCACACTGTTGGCGGTAGGCATCTTGATAATCGTTCATTAATGTTTCATAAACGTCCCGGATTTCCCAGGCATTTAAAATGATTCGAGCCCCCTTGCCCCCCGCACTGTAAGGATATTTGAGCACCGCGCCGCCGAAGTCATGGAGATAGTCTAAACAGGTCGCCAGCACCGCGCCATAATTTCTGGCCTCCACCTCTTGCCAGGCCGGGGCCACCGGGATACCGGCGGCTTGACATAGGCGTTTACAGGCGATCTTGTCAGCTTCGATAAACGCTCCCTGCCGATCTAAACCGATAACCCGTTCACCATGCCCGGCGGCGGCCAGTTTATCCACCAGGCCCTCAAAAATTAAGGCTTCGGGCATGATCAGGGCCAGATCCAAGGTTTTCTCCGCAAAGGCGTGGCTCAAAGATGCGGCATAGGCCGCCACCGATTTATCGGCCACCGGGATAAAATCGACGGGCCAGTGCCGCTGCTGAGCAAAAGGGGGCATGGCCCCGGTCCCCCTGACCACCACGCCCCGATATTTACCCGCGTAAAGCTCACTTTTGGAACGGCTGGTCTCTAGCGCTGCTAAAAAACTTCGGCCATCGGTTCCCACAAAGCCGATTTTTACCGGTTTCATAAGCACTCCTGTGATCAAATGAGATAATCGTCTGCTCGGATCAATAGTTAACTAGATTAATGTGTAGATTAGCATAATTTATATCAGATTGACCGGATCGACGTCGATAGTTAAGGTCACGTCATGACTTACCAAGCGGCCCCCGGCTTGGCGTAACCCGGTTAATAGCTGGTGCAAGGGGCGGCGGCCATAGCTTTTGAGCAGCAGGTGCCAGCGGTAACGGTGTTTCAGGCGGGCCCGGGGCGCCGGGGCCGGGCCTAATACCCTCAGATAATCGCGCATCTGACTATCGGTCTGGATCGCGGTTCTGAGCCAGGCTGCCACCTGCTGGGCGCTGGTTTCCACCCGCGTCGCCTGGGGGCCGCTGAGCCGGAGCAGGGCCAGGCGGGTAAACGGCGGATATCCCAGGCCGCGTCGGGCCTCGGTCTCGGCCTCGTACAAGGCCTGGTAATCCAGATGTTGGACGGCTTGCAGGGCATACTGCTCCGGGTTAAGGGTCTGAATCAACACCCGTCCCGGGGCCGAGCCGCGTCCGGCCCGACCGGCCACCTGGGCCAGAAGCTGAAAAGTCCGTTCCCCGGCATGATATTCCGGGAAATAGAGGCTCAGGTCCGCGGCGATGACCCCCACCAGCGTAACCTGGGGAAAATCATGGCCCTTAGTGATCATCTGCGTTCCGACCAGGATATCCAACCGCTGGGCCGCGAAGTCCTCTAAGATCGCCACCGCCTGCTGGCTGCGCGGCGCGCTATCGCGGTCCAGACGCGCTATCCGGGCCGCCGGAAACAGCTTGTGGACCTCACTTTCGACCTTTTCGGTCCCCAATCCATAACGTTTCAGGGCGGTGGCTTGGCAATGGGGGCAACGCTCGGGCAGGGCTTGTTGATAGCCGCAATAATGGCAGATTAACTTCTGGGCCTGCTGGTGGTGGGTTAAGGTTACACTACAGCCCGGACATTGGAACACATGGCCGCAGAACAGGCAAAAATAAAGATTGGCATACCCCCGGCGGTTTAAAAACAACAGCGCCTGTTCGCCCCGCGCCAAGGTTTCCGCCAGGGCGAGACGTAAGGGGGTCGCAATGATCGGCAGGCGACGCCGTTCCCGATGCTCCCGGAGATTGACCAGGTGAATCTCGGGTTGCTGATGGGTAGTGACCCGCTGGGAAAGGCATAAATAACCATGTTTACCCTGCTGGGCCCGGTAAAAAGAGCCGATCGAGGGCGTGGCCGAACCCAAGACCACCGTGGCCCCGGCCTGTTGGCCGCGATAAAGACTCAGGTCGCGGGCCTGATAGGGCAGACCCCCCTCGTTTTTATAAGAGGGATCGTGCTCCTCGTCCACCACAATCAGCCCCAGGCGAGGGAGCGGCGCAAAGACCGCCGAGCGGGCCCCGACGACCACCGCGATGTCGCCCTGGATGATGCGCTGCCATTGCTGCAACCGGGCCGTTTCCGACAGGCCGCTATGCCAAATCGCCACCCGCGGCCCGAAACGTTGCCGGAAGGCCAGGCCAATAGGGTGGGTCAGGGCAATCTCCGGAAGCAGCACCAGGGCGGTGCGCTCCTGGCTTAGGGCCTGATGGGCCGCGGCCAGATAAACCGCGGTCTTGCCGCTGGCCGTTACCCCATGCAGGAGAAAGGACGCGAATTTTTTCCCCGCCAGCCCTGCGACGATGGCCCTTAAGGCTTGCTCTTGTTCAGTCCCTAAGGCCGGAATTTCCAGCCCGGAAGCAGGCGGTGGCTCAGGCCACGGGTCATAAGCGCGGCGCCGGTCTTCCAGAATTATCAGGCCATCTCGGGCCAACCGTTGCAGGGTGGCATAGGGCTGGGGAAAATGGCGGGCCAGGACCGTGACCGGTAAGCCGGGGGTTTTTTGTAGGTATTTTAAGATGGCCTGGGCCTTAGGACCCAAACGCCCGGAAGGGGCAGACGATTCCGATGGCCGGGCCAGTCGCACCCAGCGCTCCGGGCGGCCCGGCCGGGGCTGGGCTCCCC
>JAQVHY010000158.1 GCA_028695935.1 Desulfobacca sp. | reverse complement strand
CCTCTCCGGCCACCTGGGGGGCGCCAACGACCTGGCCCGCCAGGTGGCCCAGGTCCTGGGGGGCGTCCCGGTGATAACCACCGCCACTGATGTGCAAGGTCTTCCTGCCCTGGATGCGCTGGCCTCTCAAAGCGGGTTGGTTATTGAAAACCTTGCCGATGTAAGAGAGGTGTCCATGGCTCTCTTATCCGGCAGGCCCGTTGGTTTGGTGGATCCGGAGGGCCATCTCACCGGTGCCCTGGATGAACATGGGCAGCTTTTTCAGCGGGCACCAGACCTGGAGGCAGCTCTGGCCACAGGTCCTCGGCCCACGGTGTACGTGGGTTTCGAGGATCGGGACTGGCCGCCTGGGTGGCTACGCCTTCGACCCCGGAGCCTGATAGCCGGGGTGGGCTGCCATAAGGGCACTCCTGCTCTGGAAATACTGGACTTTTTACAAGAGATTTTCCGGCGGGGCGGGCTTTCCCTTCTTGCTTTGAAGGCCTTGGCCACCATTGCTGCGAAAAAAGACGAGCCGGGGGTTAAGGAAGCGGCCCGTCGGCTGAAGGTGGAATTGCTATGGTTTACCGCAGAGGAACTGGAACAGGTGCCGGTACCGCATCCGTCGCCCCAGGCGGCCTGGCATGTGGGTACGAAGAGTGTCAGCGAAGCCGCGGCCCTGAAGGCGGCCCAGGGGGAACTACTGGTTCCCAAACAGAAAAGCGCCAACGTCACAGTGGCGGTGGCCCGGGCCTTCTGGCCGTCGTGAGTCTAGGACCGGGCGCAGCAGAGTATCTGGCCCCCAAAGCTCGGGAGGCCTTGGAGGCCGCTCAGGTGGTGGTGGGTTATCAGACCTACATCGACCTGATCGCTCCCCTCCTCACCCATCAGGAAGTGGTGGCCACCGGGATGAGGGCCGAGGTCCAGCGCTGCCAGAGCGCCATTGACCGGGCCCGCTCCGGCCAGCGGGTGGCCCTGGTATCCAGCGGGGACTCGGGTATCTATGGCATGGCTGGCCTGGTTTTGGAACTTTGCGCCGCCCAGGGGCTCAGATTGGGTCAAGCCAAAACCGATCGCGACGCGGACCTGTCTCTGGAGGTGATCCCTGGCATCCCGGCCCTGGCCGCGGGCGCGGCGCTGTTGGGAGCACCATTGATGCACGACTTTGCCGTTATTTCCCTGAGCGATTTGCTCACCCCCTGGGAAGTCATCCAGCGACGGGTTGAAGCCGCGGCCCAGGGGGATTTCGTCATCGTCCTTTATAATCCCAAGAGCCAGAAACGGGACTGGCAGTTGCCCAGGGTGGTGGAGCTGCTTCTCCGCCATAAGGAACCTCATACTCCGGTGGGGCTGGTGCGTCGGGCCAGCCGCGCCGGGGAGACAATCGTGGTGACTACTCTGGAAAATATTCTGGAACAGCCCGTGGACATGCAGGCCATCATTATGGTGGGCAATTCCCAAAGCTTCCGGTATGGTCCCTACCTGGTCACTCCCCGGGGTTATCTAGGCAAATATCAGGTGCCCGAAAAAGAATAACCGTCTCTTTCTGGCAACCGGTCTGCATCCGGGAAGTTATCGTGGTAATGGTATGGCTATCAAATATCAGCCTCTGCCGATTATAGGTTGCGGCTCCCAGGTGAGCAAAAGCCAGGTGGTGGCCGACCAGGGACGCTGCTTCCAAGCTTTCATTAGATTGATAAGGGCCGCAGGCTTGATCAACCGGTCAATCGCGGCTAGAACAGGGCTGTTTTCGAATAGAGTTATACTAATGAAATTCGCCGGGAAAAAAATGTTGACAGCGGGCGGGAACATGAAGTAAGAATTAAATAATGTTATAGGTGCCCTGAGGGGCTTGATAGGGAAGCCGGTGTGAATCCGGCGCGGTCCCGCCGCTGTAACCGGGGACGAAACCTGCAATAAGGCCACTGTCTTTTTCAAAAAAGATGGGAAGGTGCAGGAAGTAGGAAAATCCGGAAGCCAGAAGACCTGCCTGTAACCATAAAGCTGAAATCCAACGCCGGATTGGGTGAAGCTGGGCGGCGAGAGTAAGGCAAAGCTCTCCAGCCTTCCCGAGGAATAAGTAAAACTGGGTGCAATCCTTGGGTCCGAATGGACTCAAGGATTTTTTTTTGACCCGGCTCTGGGGGCAAGTTTTTCTTCGTGACACCGACGGTTCGCTATTTGATATTGTGGCTCACGGACGATTGTAATCTGCACTGCCGCTATTGCTATCGCCCGCCCACCGCAACGGCGCAGGCGATGTCCACCCGGATTATCGACCAGGCGCTCAGCCTAGCCGCGGCCTCCGGTAAACCTTTTCACGTGCAGTTAAGCGGCGGCGAACCGACCCTAGAGCCGGAGCTGATCGCCTATACTGCGGATTGGGTGCGCGGTGCCGCATTGCCGGCCACTCTGGGACTACAGACCAACGGCACCGGCATCGATGCCCAGCTCATCCGAGTCATTAAGCAATACCGTATTCAGGTGGGCGTCAGTCTGGATGGCCCGCCCGCGGTGCATGAGGCGCTCAGGGGTGGTTTTAACCAGACCTACGCGGGCTTGCGCAGACTTGAGGACAACGAGGTGGAATTTCGGGTCACGGCGGTGGTCAGCGCTGAGAACGTCGGTTGCCTGGATAGATTGGCGCTACTTCTGGGCGGATTCTCCCAGGCTCGGGGACTAGCGCTCGATTTGTTGGTCAATAAAGGGGCCGCGGTTAACCATGCCGTCCTCCCGGCCACGGCTAAGGCCTTACAGACTGCCATTGCCCAACTGCTCCGCACCCTGGAAATGATCAACCAGAGGCGACCTGTTCCCCTTCGCTGGCGGGAACTCGATACGCTGCGCGAGGCCTGCCAAAGGCAATGCCCCCAGGATTTATGCCACGCCTGCCGGGGCGAAAGCCTGGCGGTACACCCGGATGGCCGTGTCTATCCCTGCGGCCAAACCATCGGCGACCCGCGTTTTTACGCCGGTACGGTGGAGGAGGTGGCAAGGGAAAGACTGAACCTTTTGGGTAAGCCCCGCCAACCGGACCATGCCTGCGACTCCTGCCCACTGCGGAACTTCTGTCCGGGCGATTGCCCTAGCCGTAGGTTCTATAATGGCCTTCCCCAGTCACGGCTTGCTTGCCATCTCTACCGGGCCATCTGGACCTATCTGCGGCCCAAAAGACCCCAAGCAAATTGTTTATCAAATATAACCGAGGGAGAGAACCAGTCGTGCAACCCTATCGCTTAGTCTACTTTAGCGCTACTTCCACCGAAATTCCCATCTTGAGCCAGGCGGTGATCCGCTACCGGGAAGGCGGCGGCCATCTGGAGATCAGCGCCCGGACCCGCAGCCAACTTTTTGATGAATCCCGACAGAATGCCTTTGTCAAGGAGGCCCTGGCCGCGGATCTCATTATCGTCACCTTGCACGGCGGTGAGGCCTCCTGCCCGGCCTTTGACCGATTGGTGGCCGGACTAAAGGAGAGGCGTGCATCCGGGGAGAAAGCGCCGCATTTTCATGTGCAGCCGGTAGGCGGCGACGAAGAGGCGGTTTTTGCCGCCCAAAACTATGCCGACGGCTTCGACACCGGTATCTGGGATACGCTGAACCGTTATTTCACTTACGGCGGTCCACAGAATTTCTTCCAGATGCTGATTTATATCAATAACTTCCTGTTTGAGGAGGCCGAAGTGCGGGTGGAGCCGCAACCGGTCCTCCAGGAAGGGATTTACCACCCGGATTATCCCACGGTTCCCGATTTAGATAGCTATCTGGCTGAGAAGCTTGATTCCCAAAAGCCTACCGTCGGCCTGTGGTTTTATCAGAATTATTGGTTGAACCATAATTTGGAGTTTATCGATGCCATCATTCGGGCCATCGAGAATCAGGGGGGCAATGTCATCCCGGTCTTTCATGTCCGCTATCCCGACAAAGTCCTGGGTAATCGCGGGGCGGATTTCGTGGTGGACCGGTTTTTCTTGGACCAGGGCCGACCGCGCATTGATGTGTTGGTCAATCCCCTGATGTTCTCCCTAACCCTGGTAATGGAGGAGTACAAAAAGCTGTTGCCCAAGCTGAACGTGCCTTGCATCCAGGCGATGACCAGTTATTCGTCTTATCAGCAATGGAAGGAAAGCTGGCAGGGGATGTCCACCATGGAGGTCTCCTTTTGCGCGGCCCAGCCGGAGTTCGACGGGGCGCTGATCAATGTGCCGGTGGCCACCCGGGAAGAAGCACACCACGACCCGATTACCGGGGCGCTGATTGCCAGGTTGATGCCTATCCCCGACCGGGTGGAGCGTATGGTGTCGCTGTCTCTCAATTGGGCCAAACTCCGCCGGAAACCGAATGCCGAGAAGCGGATCGCCATCATCTATCACCATTATCCGCCCCGCAACGATCGCATCGGCTGCGCCGCCGGGCTGGACAGCTTCGCCAGTGTCAAGCTGCTGTTGGAGCGGATGGCGGAGCGGGGTTACCAGGTAGAGCGCTTTTATGACAGCGGCGATGCCATGGCCGAGGAAGTGCTGGAGAAGATGACCTACGACCGACGCTGGCTAACACCGGAAAAAATGGCGGACCGGGCCCTGGCCAAGGCCGGTCCGGACGACTACCTGCCCTGGCAGGCCGCCCTACCGGAGGCCACTCGGAACAAGATGACCGAGGATTGGGGCCAGCCGCCGGGAGACCTGTTTGTGCATCACGGCGAGTTAAACTTTGCCGGTTTTACCAACGGCAACGTGTTCATCACCATGCAGCCGCCCCGGGGCTATCTGGAAAATGCCGACGCCATTATCCATGATATGTATCTCTCGCCGCCGCATCATTATCTCATGAAATACCGCTGGCTGAAGGACGTCTTTAAAGCCGACGCAGTGATCCATGTGGGCAAGCACGGCTCCCTGGAATGGCTGCCGGGCAAGGCCCTGGGGCTTTCGGAAGAGTGTTATCCCGACCTGGCCATCATGGACCTGCCCAACATCTATCCGTATATCATTAATGATCCCAGCGAGGGCACCCAGGCCAAGCGTCGCAGTTACTGCTGCATCATTGATCACCTGACGCCGGCCTTTACCAACGCCGATTTATATGAGGATATGGCTAAGGTAGAGAATCATCTCCGGGATTACCAGGACGCCAAGCGGGAAGACCCAGGCAAGTTAAGCCTTATTCGCCCGATGATCTGGGAGGCGGTGGCCCAGGCAGATCTGGACAAAGACCTGGAAATCTTAGAAGTTGAGGCCATGCAGGACTTCGAGGGTTTTCTCCAAAAGCTGCATGCCTACCTGGAGGACGTCTCCGATACCATGATCACCGATGGCCTGCACACCCTGGGCACCTATCCGGAAGGCCAACGGCTGGAGGAGTTTGTGGTGCAACTCACGCGGCTGGCCAATGGCAACGTGCCTTCCTTACGGGAATCGATCGTGGCGGCCATGGGTTATGATTATAATGAACTAGTGGAAAATAAAGGCAAAACTCTGCCCGGCTTCCAAGGGCAGACCGGGGGGCAGCTAATCCGCCAGGCCCATGAGCAGGCCTTACAATTGGTGCACCAATTGGCAGAAAATGATTACCAGGGCAACCACCAGGAGATTATCACGTCGGTACTGGGCCAACCGCACCCCAACGTCGCAGCAGTGTTGGATTACATCTCGCAACGGTTGGTGCCCAACATCCGTCGCGCCACTGAAGAAATTGACGCCGCGCTGAACGCTTTGGAGGGCGGTTTTGTCGAGCCGGGGCCGTCCGGGGCCCCCAGCCGCGGGCAGGCCGATATTCTGCCCACCGGCCGGAATTTTTACTCGGTGGAT
>JAQVHY010000157.1 GCA_028695935.1 Desulfobacca sp. | reverse complement strand
GTACCACAAAGAGGTGGTGCGCAAATTCATGAGCAAAGCCGCGGCCCTGGGGATTGACATCTTCCGGATCTATGATTCCTTAAACGATCTGCAAAATATGCGACAAACGATTGCGGTCGGCAAGGAGCTGCGCAAACATGTCGAGGCTACCCTGTTATTCTCGCTCAATCCGCATATCAAATTAGACGATTATGTCCGGCTGGGGGGGGAGCTGATCCGCCTGGGAGCCGACGCCATTTGTATCAATGACTCCTTTGGGGTTATGAGCCCGCACCAGGTGGCCAGCCTGGTGGCCTCCTATCGGAAATACTTTAGCCAGCCCCTGCGCTTGCATCTGCATGACAACCACCAGACGGCCTTGACTTCCTACCTCGAAGGCATTAGGGGCGGGGCGGAGATGGTGGATACCACCTTATCGGCGCTTACCTGGCCCTATGGACCGCCGGCGGTCGAATCCCTGGTGTTTTCCCTGGGTGGCACCCTCTACGATCCGCATCTCGACGTGGACATTCTGGACGAGATCTCCCAATATATTAGGTCCTTAAAAAGACATTACAACTACCAGGAACCGCCCCCGAAAAGATCAGGGGGGTATCTGGCCGGCGGTTATCTCCCGGAACCGTTAAAGGAGTTTATTCGGGAAGAACTGATCCGCCGTCAGGCCCGGGATCGCCAGCAGGTGGCCTTTAAGGAGGCCAAAAAAGTTTGGGAGGACCTGGGCTTCCCGCCGCTCAAGGGGCGGATTTTGGAAATCGTCGGCGAACAGACGGTGGAAAATATCTTTGCGCGGCAGCGTTACGAAACCATCACCCCTGACATGCGGGACTTGATCCAAGGGCGTTACGGTCGGCTGTACACCCCGGCCAATGATGAATTACGGCGTCGGGCCATGGCCGCGGCCCAGGCCGTGGCCGGGCCGGGCTGGGAAGGCACCCTGCGTCAGGTCCCCGGACTGACTAGAGAAGAGGATGTCCTTACCTATTCGCTGTTTCCCGAAGAGGCCAGCCGGTTGTTTCGTCTCAAGGTCGAGAGACTGGCGGAGGGCGTCGCGCCGGTTACTCCGACCCCGGCGGCCCCGACCCCTAAGGCCCCGGTCCGGCTCCCTGCGGCCATTCCCCGGGGATTAAGCATGATCCTCAAAGGTGAAGAAGTCACGGCCCGGATGGAAGGCATCGGTCCGCTGCGGAACAATAAACAGACCCTGTTCGTCAGTGTATTCGATCACACCGAAGAAATCGAGGTCCAGCGTCCGGCCAGCGGCGACCACATGCCGGAATATATTGTTACCATGCACGGCGAGAGCTATCACATTAAGTTCAAGAAGGCCTTTCCCAAAGAAGAAGAATATGTCCCGATCTTTCTGGAGGTTAACGGCAAGATCGAGGAATTTCTGATCAAACATATCCATATTGATTGAGTTAAGACGTGGAGGGGATAGATGGGCTTGCCCTCAACGTCTTTTTCCCCAATCTAGAGTTCCAGTCTTAAGGAGGGCATTATGGGAGTACGGCATCGGACACTGCCGGTAGGTTGGTATCCGGGGTCAGCCTACGCCTGCCAGGAAGAGATCGCCGATTTTATCCGGGGAGTTAAACGCCTCCCGGCCGGAACCAAGGTCTATGGGGGCATTATGCCGCACGCCGGGTGGTACTTCTCCGGTAAATTGGCGGCCCAGGTCTTTTATCTGGCGGCTCAGGCCCTGCAGCCCCAGGTGGTCTGCGTCTTTGGCGGTCATTTAGGCAGTGGTTCTCCCCCCTTGATGGTCAGCGACGAGGGTTGGGAGACACCCCTCGGGACTATAGCCGTGGCCACCGAAATGTTGGGTCCGCTGCGGGAGCGGCTGCGCTTTGAGGAAGAATATCCGGGCGACAATACCATTGAGATCCAATTGCCCTTTGTCAAACATTTCTTCCCCCAGGCCAAGTTGCTGGCCCTGCGCGCCCCCCAATCGCCACGGGCGATGGAACTGGGCCGGGCAGTGGTGGAGGTTGCGCAAAATTTAGACCTCAGCCTGCTGGCCTTTGGTTCCGCTGACCTCACCCATTACGGTCCCAACTATGGCTGGGCCCCCAAGGGTTATGGCGCGGCCGCGGTCAAATGGGTCAAGGAGATCAATGACAAACATTTTATTGACCAGGCCCTGGCCCTGAACGCTACCGGGGTGCTCGAGGCCGCGGCGCGAGATCAGAGCTCTTGCAGTCCGGGCGCGGTGGCCGCGGCCATCACCGCATCTCAGGCCTTAGGTGCCACCCAGGCCCGGCTGGTCGATTACTATACCAGTTATGACATCCGCCCCGGCGATAGCTTTGTGGGCTATGCCGGGATTGTGTTGACCGGATAAAATTGCAAGGCCCGTTTCTACCGTCGGGGCGCCCCGACGTGAAAAATCCCTATGAACTATGAAACGATTTAAAATTAGCCTCGGGGTACTGATATTGTTGTCGGTGCTGAATCTTTTCATGGCCTGCGGGTGGTGGAAAAATTCCGAGCCCAAACCGCAGGTGGTGGAACAACTGGCGCAGGCTCAGGAAAACCCCGTAGTTGATCGGAAATCAGCGACGGATTATGTCCGGCAGGGGCTTGATTACGCCGCCCAGGGTAAATACGACCTGGCGATCGCCGAATTCACCAAGGCCCAGCAGGAAAATCCGGATGCGGCCGAAGCTTATTATAATCGTGGGGTGGCCTATATCAAACAGGGTCGATATAGCCAGGCCATTGTTGATTTCGATCAGACCCTCAAGCTAAACCCCAAGGACGCCAATGCTTATAATCATCGCGGGGTGGCCTATCGAGGCCAGGGCCAGGTGGACCGGGCGGTCACTGACTACGACCAGGCGATCCGCTTAAACCCCCGCTTAGCGACGGCCTATCTCAACCGGGGGGTAGCTTACGTCAAAAACGGCCAGACGGCCAAGGCCATCGCCGACTTTGACGAAGCCCTCCGGCTAGATCCCAATTATGCCAAGGCTTATTTTAATAAGGGGTTGGCCTGCGAACAGGTGGGCCGCCGACAAGAGGCGATAACGGCCTATAAAAGTTATCTTAAATATGCCCCCGGCCAGGAGGCCCAGTATATTGAGCCGGTCCGGCAGCGGCTTCAGGAGCTGTCTAAATAACTGGACGGACTTGGCGTTCAGCCCTAAGCGCCTGCCTTGGTTCCACATATTTTTACCTGTCTGAGATTGCCAAGCCCTTAAAAATAGACTCTAAAAATGGCGAAAATGATTCATTTGGGGTAGGGGGTCAGCGAACTCATACCAAGTATCCATTCAAATGCCACCAACTAAACATATAACATATTGATTAAATTAATAATATTAACAGAAAACAGAAAACGACATCAATTATGCAATATAGTGCTCTTTTGGCCATAAAACCGTGTTAAACAATCTAGGCAATAACCAGATTGTCCATTGACTCCGGCCCCTAGAGTGACAAAAATTGTAGTAGTAATATTTTTTGGGGTAAGGTTGTCTGACTGTAAATTTTGGTCAAGGGAGGTTAAGACGTGAAAGCCCGAAAAATTAGCGACGGGGTATATTGGATGGGGGCCATTGATTGGGACCGACGGTTATTTGACGCCCTTATCCCCTTGCCGGACGGCACCAGTTATAATGCCTATTTAATCCAGGGCACCGAGAAGACGGCGTTGCTTGATACCGTTGATCCCAGCCAGGCGGAGGTCTTGCGGGCGCAATTGGCCGAAATCGACCGCCTTGATTATGTCATCGCCCACCATGCCGAACAGGACCATTCTGGTTCTATCCCGATGGTTTTAGAAATATTCCCTGAGGCCCAAGTCGTTACTAATCCGAAATGCAAGGGACTGCTCATTGACCTGTTGGGGGTGGCGGAAGACCGATTTATCACTGTTCAGGACGGCGATACCCTGAACCTGGGAGATAAGACGCTGAAGTTTATTTATACCCCCTGGGTGCATTGGCCGGAGACCATGGTGACCTATTTAGAGGAGGAACAGTTTTTATTTTCCTGCGATTTTTTCGGCTCGCATCTGGCGACCAGTGATTTATATGCGGATGAGGGAAGTATTTACCGATCCGCCAAACGATATTTTGCCGAAATCATGATGCCCTTCCGGCCGGTGATTCAGAACAACCTGGAAAAGCTTAACAACTATGATATTGCCATGATTGCTCCGAGCCACGGCCCGATATATCTGCGCCCTCAGTTCATCATGGGGGCTTATCTAGACTGGATCAGCGTTGATCCCCGCAACCTGGTGGTGTTGCCCCATGTCAGTATGCACGGCAGCACTGCTAAAATGGTAGATCACTTAATCGGCGCCCTGATCGCACAAGGTGTGCGGGTAGAGCCGTTTAACTTAGTGGTGGCGGATATCGGTGAATTGGCCATGGCCCTGGTGGACGCGGCCACCGTGGTCATCGGCACTCCGACCGTGCTGGTCGGGCCCCATCCGCTGGCGGTTTACGCCGCGTTTCTGGCTAATGCCCTGCGTCCTAAACTGAAGTTTGCCTCAATTATCGGCTCATTCGGCTGGGGCGGGAAGGCCGTGGAGACCCTCACCGGCCTGATGCCCAATCTCAAGGTCGAAATTCTGGAGCCGGTAATTTGTAAAGGGTTGCCGAAAGCGGCAGATTATCAGGCCCTGGATAATCTGGCTGCGAGTATCGCTACCAAACATCGAGAGCATAATTTGGTCTAGTATCCATCCGGAAACCATTGTTCTCCTCCCCCTTGATGGGTGTACAGACCGGAGAGATGGGGGAGGGCAAGGGTGAGGGTGAAAAATATCATATAATCTCAATCTGTTCAAATTTAGGCCCCCTCCCACCAGGGGCGGGGGAGTTTCCGGATGAAAACTAGTCTAAGCCGAGTCGGGAGGCTGACCTTCGGGATGGATACTGATTAAGACCGGGTACTGAGTGGTTGCTTTCCGTCCTGCGGGGCCGGAGCGAGCGATTTTATGCGTCCGATATATTGTCCCTTATGTGAGCAGGACCAGACCCGCCGGGTAGAACAAAAAACGCGCCACGGCTTAACGGTGACTACAGTTTTGTGCCACGGCTGCGGTTTGGTCTATCATAATCCGGTGATCGAAGACCAGGACCGACTGGCACTGGGGTTAAGCCCGCGGCAACTGCACACCAACGAACCGATCAATCCCCGCCATCAGCGGCGGGTACAACGTCGGACCGCTTACCAGTTAGATTTCCTTAAACCCTGGGTCCGGCCGGGCCAGCAGGGTCTGGAGGTCGGCGCCGGTTTGGGTGTCCTGAGCTCAACGTTGCAACAGTACGGGGTGCAAATGCTGGGAGTGGAGCCTGACCCGCAACAGGCGGAATACGCCCGTCAGCAATACGATCTTAGCATCATCACGGGTCGGTTTGAAGAAGTCGAGTTATCCGGTCATAAATTCGACCTGATCCTGGGGTCGCATGTTATTGAACACTTTCCCGCGCCCCTCAATTTCTTAATCAGGGCCCGGTCGCTGGCCCGGCCAGAAGCCCGGCTATTCCTGGAAACCCCCAATCTCCTGGTCCCCAAGGTTGGGCCGCGGCGCGTCTTTTCCATCCCCCATAACTTTTATTTTACGCCCCAGACCCTGACCTGGCTGCTTCTTAAAGCTGGCTGGCAGGTGGAAAAGACCCGAATTTTTCGGCGGGATAGTTTTATGGTGATGGCCCGAGCCGCCCAGCCTCAGACTCCTGCCCTCGATCCTCGCCACGCGGCGTTAGTCTGGCAGGCCATCTACCGCCACCGTTGTCTCTATTACCTGAAATTCCTTTTTGTACTGCGCAAAATCCCCGCCTGGCAACGGGGCTGGATGTATCACTTCCAGGAATATTAGTAATTAGTTTCCATCCGGAAACCAGTTGTTTCCCTCCCCCTTGAGGGGGGAGGGTCAGGGTGGGGGGGAAAAATATCAGATAACCTCAATATGTTGAAATTTACTCTCCCTCCCCCAACCCCCGCCCCTG
>JAQVHY010000156.1 GCA_028695935.1 Desulfobacca sp. | reverse complement strand
TGCCAGAGGAGCTTCGAATTGGCAACTCTAGCAATAAAAGGGTGGGCTTCCAGGCCATATGAGTTGGCCCCTGCCTCTTCTCCAGCGATAACTGCAGTACCAACGCCAGCAAACGGATCAAGAACAACTATCTCACCTCTACTGCTTTGCAATTCTTCAACTAAGTTTTTTGCCCACTCAGCAGAAAAACCAGCCGAATACCGAAACCACCCGTGAACTGGTAATTTCATGTTGTGAATAAATGTTGATTTTGAATTTTCCCACTTCCCATTACTACTCAACTGGGGAGGAAATAAATAGGGGGTCCGTTTTGCACTTATTTCCAATGAACTTCCTCCTATTGTTTAATTGATATCCACCGAGGGTGGACATCCCCCATATAACATAGCTATATTATATTAGATTTTTTTTTACTTAGAAGATTTATGATTGGATGGCCCACCAAAAATCCTTTAAAATGGTTGTTTCTAAAAATGGGCAGTCCCACCCTACTCTTACTGGGCCTTATTTTTCATGCAAATCTCAGGCACATAGCAGGCGTCCTTTGGGCTGGGGAATAGAACGGCCCTATTCCAGAGCGGTTTCCAGCCATTCCTGAATGATAACTTCAGCATTGGCCAGCGCTTCCTGATACGTCGCACCATCAGCGGCGCAACCGGGGAATTTCGGAACTTCCGCAAGGCAGGCCTGATCCTCAACGCTCCAATAGATAATCACTTTGTACTTATTCAGCTTCTCTTCCCACTAGCCTGTATTTCAGAATAAGTTGATGGACCTGCTTGACCCGATAAGTCTTGGCCTTGTTGGTTGTGGGTTGTAGATCTGGTATTTCTTCCCTAGTTGCAAAATATCTGGCGCTTTGTCCTTAATAAGCTAAAATATATGCATCGGGCTGAAGTTAGAGGCCAGTTTAGGTCTTTTTTTATAATTTCTTTATATCAAAACTGGTAGGCCATTGCATGGCAATTTTTTGAGGATAATTTAATGGCAATACATATCATTTTCCATATTTAGGTTGCTAACCTCGAATCAAAATGATTAAGAAAAACTCCCTTTCCGAACCAAGGCGCCGGGCTAGCGGCCGTCCCCGGGAGCATTGCGGCATTTTCGGCCTCTATGGCCACCCCGAGGCGGCCCGCTTGACCTACTTCGGCTTATATGCCCTGCAACACCGCGGTCAGGAATCCTGCGGCATTGTGACCGCGGATGGCCGCCAGGTGCGACAGCATAAAGGCATGGGACTGGTCTCGGAAGTGTTCCGGCCGCGCGCCCTTAATGAACTCCAGGGGCACCTGGCCATCGGTCACGTCCGCTATTCCACTACCGGTTCCTCACTGTTGGTCAATGCCCAACCCTTTGTGGTCCATCATGCCGGTCAGACCCTGGCGATCGGACACAACGGCAACCTGGTCAATGCCCGCGAGATTCGCCACCGTCTGGAGCAGCAGGGATCGATCTTCCAATCTACTATGGATACCGAGGTCATCGTGCACCTGATGGCCCGATCGGGCCATGCGGATCCGGTAGCAGCCCTGAGCCAGGCCCTACAGGAAGCGCGCGGGGCCTATTCCCTGGTTTTAATGACCAAAGATCAAGTGATCGGCGCTCGGGACCCGCACGGCTTCCGACCCCTGTGCCTGGGCCAATTGAATGGCAGCCCGGTATTGGCCTCGGAAACCTGTGCTTTGGACCTGGTGGAGGCCGAATATCTCCGGGATGTGGCCCCTGGTGAAATCGTGGTATTGGACGAGGCCGGGGTGCAGTCCTATAATCTGGGCGCCGCGCCCGCCAGTGCCTTCTGTATCTTTGAATTTATCTACTTCGCCCGTCCGGATAGCCAGATCTTTGGGCATAATGTTTATCAACTGCGCAAACGCTTGGGGACCCGGCTGGCTCAGGAACATCCTCTTCAGGCCGACCTGGTGATGCCCTTTCCGGATTCCGGCACTTACGCGGCCCTGGGTTATGCCGAAGCCGCGGGGATACCGCTGGAAATGGGGGTGATCCGCAATCATTATGTGGGCCGCACCTTTATCCAACCCACTCAGAGCATGCGGGATTTTTCGGTGCGGGTCAAACTCAACCCGGTGCGCGAGCTGCTCAAGGGCAAACGGGTGGTAGTGGTCGAGGATTCCATCATTCGGGGGACCACTTCCCGCACCCGGGTGAAAACCCTACGCCAGGCCGGAGCTCGGGCGGTCAGCATGGTAGTCAGTTGCCCGCCGCACCGCTTCCCCTGTTATTATGGCATTGATTTCTCCAGCCGCGGGGAACTGATCGGGGCCCACAAAAACATTGAGGAAATACGGGACTTCTTAGGGTTGGACTATTTAGGTTATTTGAGCCTGGAGGGCATGGTCGCCGCCACCCATATGGACCCCAACGGTTTCTGTTTGGCCTGCTTTAACGGCCACTATCCGGTGGAACTGGCCAGCGAGTTTTCCAAGACCTGCTTTGAGAGCGGGACGCCAAACCAAAGCGTCGTCGGGTAAGTTGCCCTCTTATGGTGTTTCGAGGTCCAATTGTTTGAGGATAATTTTTACTAAAGACTCAGGAATCTCCCGATGCCGAGGCACTGGAGCCCGGCGCCGGTTTTGGGGGGTTTTGGAAAATATCATGGCGGGCGCCCGGTCGGATGATTTTGCAACCATGGGCGTTAAGTAAGCGTAGCAGATCAACCCGTTTCAACCAATAATTCCTTAACCTGGTAATTCGGGGGCAAATCTAAAAAATCAGTTTCCTCCATAAGAGAAAGCGCCTCTTTGATATTTTCTTCCAATTCCGGCATAGATCTGCCTTGGGAAAAAACATCCGGGCGTTCCCGGAGACGGCCCACTAGCCAGTCTGCATCTTGCCAGTAGACGAGAGTATATCTTGGCATTTTAACTACCTACAATGCTTAATTATTGTAATTTGAATACAGAAATAGCAGGGACACCATATTAAATTTGCTGCTTACCTATCTGCTCTGGCGATTATCAGAATTACCCTAAAGATGTTAAATAGATGTCCCTAGATAATTTGAGGGGGCGGGGGTACCCCGCCCCTACTAAGAGCCAGATTTATACCAAACCCGCCGCGTGTTTGGCTGCCATGACGGTGTTACTCATCAGCATGGTGATGGTCATGGGGCCGACGCCGCCGGGTACCGGGGTAATGCAGCCAGCCTTTTCCTTGACTTCGTCAAAATCAACATCGCCGCAGAGTTTAGCCTTGCCGGATTCGGTGACGCCGATCCGGTTGACGCCGACATCGATGACGCAGGCTCCTTCCTTGACCCAGTCGCCTTTGACATACTTGGGGACTCCCGCCGCGACTACCAGGATATCGGCCCGCCGGCAGTGCTCGATGATTTTTTCCTGGGGCGTACCGGTATGCACTACAGTTACGGTGGCGTTGGCCCCGGGGGCTTTCTGCAACATGATGTTAACCATGGGCTTGCCGACGATATTGGAGCGGCCCACCACTACCAGTTCTTTGCCTTTCGGATCGCCATAGCCCCGATTGATCAACTCCTTGCAGCCCGCCGGGGTGCAGGGCAGAAAGATGCCGGTACCGATGCACAGCCGACCGACATTGACCGGATGGAAGGCGTCGACGTCTTTGTCCGGATCAATGGCGTAGAGCACCTTATTTGAGTCGATGTGCTTGGGGAGCGGCAACTGCACCAAGATGCCGTGAATCTTCGGATCTTTATTGTATTTGTCGATTAAGGCCAGCAGGGTGTCTTCGGTAATATCCGGGGACTGATTGTCCTGGATAGAGTAAAATCCTAGTTCATGGGAAGTCTTCTGTTTAGCGGTAACATAACTGACCGAAGCCGGATCTTCGCCCACTAAAATCGTTACCAGACCTGGGGTAACATTATGTTTGGCTTTCAGCTCCTCTACTTCTTTCTTTAATTCCGCGCGGATCTGGGCCGCAACTTCAGCACCCTTTATCAGCTTGGCAGACATGGAAACCTTCTCCTTTCCTTGTTCTTTTTTTCATTAATTAGCAGCAAAACTCCCTTACAGTCAACCGAAAAAAGTTTAAATAATTTGGCAGGCTTCAAGCATGCAAGGGATAGCGGTTATGAACAAAAAATTTAAGGCCCGTCTCCGGGGTAAGATCCGGACCGGGCCCCATTAGCGAAGATGAGCTTTTATAAAGTTCCTTACGCTTATTTGTCGGTTTTAGGCTGTTCTTCAGCGGGCTGTTCTTCCGCAGGCTTAGCCGGTTCTGGGGCGGCCGGGGGCTCAGCCGGTTTGGACGGTTCTTCCACCTTCTTCTGCTCAGTCGCCGGTTTTTCCGCGGGTTTTTCCGCCGGCTTCTGTTGACATCCCATAGTCAAGGGCAAAACCGACAGATATAACACTGCCACTAATAAGGCCAAAATTTTACGCATCGCTCTCCTCCTTATTCTTTTTACTAGTGTTATCCAATTCCTCTTCGCCTGTCAATACATTCCGGAGCACATCTTTTTCAATTAAACAATATTAATGGATATTTTACAATCATAAAATTTAATGCGGGCCGGATTTAGCCCTAAATTATATAATTGATGATATATTGAGATGGTTGACAGGCGTCAATATTGAGGCCACCATAAGGTCGATTCCACCTCCGGAGCAAATTAATGTCTGAATCTCGCGCCGAATGGGGCAAGCGCATTGAATGCATGTTTTCCGGGATTGTCCCCTGGTATGATCGGCTCAATCGTATTCTGAGCCTGCGCCGCGATGTCGGCTGGCGCCGGGCCCTGGTCCAGGGGCTGGCGCTCTCTGCTTCACCTGGGGTGCTGGATCTAGCTGCCGGGACTTTAGATGTGGCCCTGGAACTGGCCGGCCGCTTTCCCCATGGTCGGATAGTAGCCGTAGATTTCAGCCTGGCCATGCTGCGCCAGGGCCAGGCCAAAATAACCGATCGCCCCCAGCCGGTCCCTCTCTCACTAATTGCCGCCGATGCCTATGCCCTGCCTTTCCCGGATAATCAGTTTGACGCCGTGACCATGGCCTTTGGCATCCGTAATCTTCTGGACCGGGCCGCGGCTCTGATGGAGATTCAGCGCGTTCTGGCGCCGGGCGGCCAATTAGCCATCCTGGAGTTCGTGCCGCCCCAAACCGGTTATTTCCTGCTGGTTTATCGCTTTTATCTGTACCACCTGCTACCTTGGCTGGGCCGCCTGCTGTCACCCCGGGGTTTTGCCTACCGCTATCTGGCCGAATCGATCGGCGCTTTTCCCTCCGCCTCGGAGTTTAGCCGCGAGCTCCAAGACACAGGTTTTGAGCAAGTCAGGATCCAGGCTTTGACCGGGGGGGTAGCTTACCTGTTTTATGGGCGCAAATAAGGGCAGGAGGGGATTAGGGGAAGGATCGTAAATTTCAACATTTTGAGATTATACAACATCTTTCACCCCCTCCCCCCAACCCCCTCCCACCAGGGGCGGGGGAGTTTACGAGGGCGCGGGTGATAATTACGTCCCTCTCCCCCCAACCCCCTCCCACCAGGGGCGGGGGAGTTTACGAGGGCGCGGGTGATAATTACGTCCCCCTCCCCCCAACCCCCTCCCACCAGGGGCGGGGGAGTTTACGAGGGCGGGGGTGATAATTACGTCCCCCTCCCCCCAGCCCCCTCCCACCAGGGGCGGGGGAGTTTACGAGGGCGCGGGTGATAATTACGTCCCCCTCCCCCCAGCCCCCTGCCACCAGGGGCGGGGGAGTTTACGAGGGCGCGGGTGATAATTACGTCCCCCTCCCCCCAGCCCCCTGCCACCAGGGGCGGGGGAGTTTACGAGGGCGCGGGTGATAATTACGTCCCCCTCCCCCCAACCCCCTCCCACCAGGGGCGGGGGAGTTTACGGGGGCGCGGGTGATAATTACGTCCCCCTCCCCCCAACCCCCTCCCACCAGGGGCGGGGGAGTTTACGAGGGCGCGGGTGATAATTACGTCCCCCTCCCCCCAGCCCCCTGCCACCAGGGGCGGG
>JAQVHY010000037.1 GCA_028695935.1 Desulfobacca sp. | reverse complement strand
ATTTTCTTTAAATTTATTATATTATAAGCTATCCCGAGGGTAAACAGCAAGTGCCGACGGGTAGGGTAGGGGGGATTAATTTATCGACCCAGCCAAGGCATGTTTTTTGCTGCTTTATTAATTTATTGGGAAAAGTATGAATCAATTCTCCGAACTTGAGACCAGGGGCGGAAAGGCTGAACTGCCGCCCGTTTGCGCCGAATGTCCATGGCTGGAATGGCGGGAGGGCCAACCAGGCTGTGTTAACTATAAGACCCTGCTGTGCCGCCTGGCTCCAGCCCAGGTGATTGAAAAGTATTTTGAATTTAAGATCTTCGCCAGATGACCACTAGAGGAATCTTGCCCCGATAACCAGGGTAATAACACCCCTTAATCTTGTGAATTTTTCAGTAAAGTCTCCTCGTCCACCCCGGCTGGGGCTGGACCGGCCTTTAAGTGTCCAATAATTTTGCCAAAGGCCAACACCCGGGTCCAGGCCTGCAAGGGCACCCGTTCGGGATCAAAAAGGATATGGACGATGCCGCTTTCATCTTCAAAGGCCCGATTGCGGATGGTTACCGCTACCTTGAGCTTGCCGTGCTCTCGAGGCCCGATGTGAATGTTGATGTCTTCCCGGTGAGGATAGGGGATACCCGAAACTGTGATAGTTTCCCCGCCCTTTAGTTCTCCCAGGGCACCCAGGCGGAAGTTATAGAAGGCACTGAGGGGATCATAAATCGGCTGCTTAAGTTCCGTGAACCACTTGAGCTTAATCTCCCCCTCGGCATTGGCCTGCCAGAGTTCCAGACGTCCCTGGTCGTAGTCGAAACGATATTCTTTGTAGTGGTGTTTCCCCTTACGCCAGGATTCTTCCCAATAGGTCGTGGGTTGCAGTTTTCCTTGGGTATAGGTCATGCGCGTGCGATAGCGATCCCGGCGATGCGCGGTAAAAAAACCCAAGACTCCCCGCGTATGTCCCTTAATCTCCGCTTCATAAAGGTCCGGGGCAATTTTACTCAGGCTGATGGTGGTCCGGGCCGCATCCTTGAGCATCAGGACGTCCACCGAGTACTCCAAAGTTTCTGGGCATAGATTAACGGCTCCAATAAAACCGGGATTAACAGAAAGCTCTGCCGCCAGCCAGGCCAGCAGGCAAGCGGTCAAGAGCGACCAGAATCTCATGATTGGCGACGCTTGGTGGATTGACGCCGAGGGCGACTGGACTTATCGGTTTCCCAAAGAACATCCTGGCCGAAATGATCGTGCCACCAACTCTGATAATTGTCCTCGGGGGTGCTGGGTTCAGAAAGGTGATAAATGTAATTCTCTAAATATCGGAGTATCAAGTGATAAGCCTCATTGATTTCCTGCATGCGGGCATGGTGCGCCTCCAGGGTGTCAGGGGAGGCATTGTCCGGATGCCAGCGCCGGGCCGCCCGACGATAAGCCGCCTGAATATCTTTACGGGTGGCCCGGACCCCCAATCCCAAAACCTCTCGGGCTTTCTGCAAATCCATGCCACCTCCCTGGTTAGCTGGTGACGCTAGCCTTTCGGGGTTACGCGCTGAAAGAATAATTGACCGTGCTCTTAGCTTTTGCTGTGGAGCCTAGTGGGAAAATATCTTGCTTACCGCGGCAAGTCAACTTTTTTTCTAAATCTCGAAAACTCAACCCACGCCAGGTACGACCGGGCCACGCCTGATTTTCCCCGTCTGGCCGTTCCCAGACCAGGTCGGGGCTAAATAGCATTTACGCGCTGGCGGTTGCCCAGGTCATAATTTATTAAAAATTTCTAACTTAATTATCCAAGAATAACAACATAGTAAAGAATTAGTGAAATTTTTCTGTTGACTTTTGGTAGCCAACCTGCTATGAAGGGATAACTGTAGACAGATAGATGCGCTGGTTGGAGGACCAAAGATAGTTTGTCGACGTTCTCCGTTCTGGAAAAAACGGCGGAGCCATCCAGAGGGTAAGATTATTTACCTGAAAAGGCGGATAAGGGCACAAGGACGCTCCCGGACCGTTCACCACCTCGGCAGCCAAGCAAGCTATTGAGGCGATCCACCGCGGGCTGCTCGCATTACACACCCGCTTAGCTGTTCTCGACAACTTCCTTCAATACCAGCATAAATAAGGATCCAGATTGGGGGACTACTATACCCAAAGGTTAAGGTAGCACTACTTGTTCCCTAGATCATAAGGGTCAACGGAGGTGTACCTGATGAGAAGAATCCTTTTTTGCTGCATTTTTATATTGGGGTTGATAATTTTTAGTGGGCCGGAGCCGACGTGTTCCGTGGATATGGCGGTGGTGACGGTTACTGCCTACCATCCGGGGGTCCGGGCCCGTGATTCGCGCCCCGGGATTACTGCTTCCGGCCGGAGAGTGCAAGAAGGCATGGTGGCCCTTAGTCGGGACCTGGAATATAAGTTAGACCTGGTATTTGGTGACGAAATTCGCCTGGAAGGTCTAGGAGTATATCAGTTTCAGGATCGGACCGCCTACCGTTGCCGGAAAAAAGCTGATATTTTCATGAATTCCTACCGGAAGGCCAGGCACTTTGGAGTCAGACGCAACGTCCTGATGCTCAAAATGGTCTAGCCGGTCTGTCTGACCCGTTCAATATAAGCGCCGGTCCGGGTATCGATTTTAACCACGTCCCCTTCCTCAATAAACAGCGGGACCTGAATCTGCGCGCCGGTCTCCAGGGTGGCGGGTTTGGTGGCGCCGCTGGCGGTATCGCCACGCACCCCTGGTTCGGTGTGAGCGACCGCCAGTTCGACAAAGGTCGGCAGTTCCACCCCGATCGGTTGCCCTTTATAAAAGAGTACCTGCATATTGATATTATCCTGCAGGAAATTCCGGCTGTCACCCATCTGCTCGGCGGTTAAACTCAACTGTTCAAAGGTCTCGTTGTCCATCAGGCAGTAGCTATCACCCTCCGGATAGAGATATTGCATGCTTTTTTCCTGCAGATCGGGGCGTTCAAATTTTTCCCCGGACCGGAAGTTTTGCTCCAGAACGCGCCCGGTAATCAGATTTTTGATTTTGGTCCGGACAAAGGCTCCCCCCTTACCGGGCTTAACATGCAAGAAGTCAACGATTATATAGGGCGTGCCGTCAATTTCGATTTTTAACCCTTTTTTGAAATCGGTTGTAGTATACATATTCATTCACTCAGGTTTATGGGCTTGTAGGGCCTGTTGCCATTTTTGTAAAGTGTAAAGGACTTGAGTCCGTCCCCGGCGTTGCTTGGACTCGGAACTCTCCGGGATGGCTTCGGTGGTAGGCCGGGCCGGCCCACTGGTTTCGGAAGCGGTTGACCCCTGTAATAATCGATATAAGGTCTCTGCCTCCTGGGCTTCTGGGCCCCGATCCCGAAGCTGGAAGATCTGCGCCAGGGCAGCAAAGACCTCACCCCAGCGGCGGACCTGCTCGACCACCGGAAGAAGAGTTTCTTCGGCCTCGCGCAACTGGTTGAGGGCCACCAATGATCGACCCAGCAACAAACGTAATTCCAGGTCCTCCGGATAGAGTTGCAACCCCCGACGACTGACCTCGACGCTGGCGGCGTAGTCCTGCTGGTGAAAATAATTCTCCCCTAATAAAAAGAAGGCCCCTCGGCAGGGCTCTTTATCAAGTAGTTGGGCGAGGTAATCAAGTTCGATATTCAACACTGGCCTCATGGTTTCGGTTTAGTAGTTTTACCTGACTTCGGTTTGGTGCTTTTCGCTATGGGCTGGGGCCGCGGGGTAGGCGGGGTGACCTGCGGCAAAGCCCGCAACTCAGGATTTAAATGGTAAATCCGCTCATCGGGTTTGATGTAATGTAGTTCACTCCGGATCATATCCTCGATCATCTCCTGATCGTGTTGTAGCCGCTCAATGGTCTTCCAGAGACGGTTGTTTTCGGCTTTGACAGTCTGGTTAGTCTGGAGCAGCCGGTCCCGCTCTTGGGAAAGTTTATATAGATGATACAATCCCTTCTTACCAAAAACCAATGTTCCGGCCAGGCCTAAACCGATCAGAAGCAGGACACTCCAGAAAAATAATCCCATCTTGTGACCATTCGCCGGATGGGTGGGGCCGGACGAAGTTTTTCCTACTTTACCAGAGCCGCTCTGGGCCAGTTTACCGCCGAATTTTAATTTATTGAAGCCCTCGAGTTTCATAACTAGGGTAATAATGCCAGATAACCTCGGTTACGGTCAACAAAAATCGGTTTTCCCGGTGAATTTCCTTAAGAGGATAATAACCTCAATTTAAGACTCAAAAATTATTATTGCTTTTTATGCCTATAATGGCATAATTGAAACGGTGGTAAGGGGTTCACCATGGAGTTAAACCAGGCCGTTTAAGTGTTAATGGTGCTAGGATGGTCCTAAGTCATGGTCATTAACTTTGATAGAGGTTCTTATGAGAGCGGGTAGCTGGACAATATCACAGTACTATTGGTGGGGCTGGTCAGTAGGGGTAATGTTGCTAGTTCTGGGGCTGTTCATGGCCTCTCCGGCCTGGTCCGCGGAACGGATAATTTGTGCCTCCACCACCAGTACCCAGAACAGCGGGTTATTTGACTATCTGTTGCCGATTCTTAAAAAGCAGACGGGTATTGAGGTGGCGGTGGTGGCCGTGGGCACCGGCCAGGCTCTGGAGATGGCCCGCCGCGGCGATGCCGATGTGGTACTGGTTCATGACCCGAAGGCCGAGCAAAAGTTTATCGCTGAGGGTTACGGGCTGGAGCGCCGTCAGGTGATGTATAATGATTTCATTATCGTCGGCCCCGGCTCCGACCCGGCCCAAATCAAAGGCGTGAAACAGCCTTCCGAGGCTTTCCAAAAAATCGGCCAGGCCGGGTTTAAATTCATCTCCCGAGGTGATAAGTCGGGGACGCATAGCAAGGAACTATTGATCTGGGAACAGGCCGGGCTGAAACCCCAGGGCCAACCCAACTATCTAGAAGCCGGACAGGGGATGGCCAGCACCCTGCGCATGGCCAACGAGAAGCAGTCTTACACCCTGGTCGACCGGGGGACCTGGCTGTCCAGTAAAGAGCGGCAGCCTTTGGACTTATGTCTGCTGGTGGAAGGCGATCCTTTGCTGTTTAACCAATATTCGGTCATCGTGGTCAACCCGGCGAAGATTGCGCATGCCAAGGTTAAGCCGGCTACCCAGTTTGCCGATTGGTTGGTTTCTCCCGCGGGCCAGAGCCTGATCGGCAACTTTAAGGACAACAAAGGCCATCAGCTTTTTCATCCCAATGCCAAATAGTAGTTTTAGTTAATAGTTTCAATGCCTTAATTAATTACGGAGGCTTAACAACTAAAACTAACAACTCGAAGCAGGAGTAAGTAAGTAACCACCTTCTGGCAGGGAATAATCAACAGCCTAGCCCTACTGATCGGCGGGGATCCGGAGCTATACGCCATAATTGGCCGGTCGTTGCTGGTTTCCGGGACCGCGGTCGCTCTGGCCGCGGTCCTGGGCGGCAGCCTGGGAATCTGGATCGCCCTGACCCCGTTTCGGGGACGGCGGCTGATTATCAATATCCTCAATACCATGATGGGACTGCCGCCGGTGGTAGTAGGCCTGGTGGTTTATTTGTTGCTGTCTCGAAGTGGGCCTTTGGGGGCGTTGCGTCTGCTCTTCACACCCAGCGCCATGATCCTGGCCCAAACGGTTCTGGCCGCGCCGATCGTGGCGGCGCTAACGGTCAGCGCCCTGCTCAGTGTGGACCCGAAAATTCGTGACAAAGCCATTTCTTTGGGGGCTACCGAACGCCAGGCCGCCTGGGTGGTGGTGCGGGAAGCCCGTTTTGCCCTGATGGCCGCGGTGATTGCCGGATTTGGGCGGGTCAACGCCGAGGTCGGGGCGGTGATGATGGTGGGCGGCAACATTGCCGGTTATACCCGGGTGATGACTACTACCATTGTCCTGGTTACCTCTCAGGGGCGGTTTGAAGTGGCCATTGCCCTGGGACTGGTGCTGATCAGCCTGGCTTTTCTGATTAACTTACTGCTCCAGATCCTGCAGGGCGGCGGGGGCTAGGATGGCCAGCCCGCCGGTGTTATCTGCTCAAGAAGTGTCGCACTGGCGCAAGGGCGTGCGACTGTTGGACCGGGTCGATTGCTACTTTGAGACTGGGCGGGTCTATGCCATTGTCGGTCCCAACGGCGCCGGTAAGACCACGCTTTTGCGTTTTCTGGGGCTCTTGGAAAAACCAGACCAGGGGCAAATCTTTCTGAACGGCGTCGATACCACGGCGCGCTGGCCCGATTGTCTGGCCCAGCGGCGGCAGATCGGCTTTATTCATCAACATCCGGTGTTGTTTCGGACCAGTGTCTGGGAGAACGTCAGGGCGGGTTTGCGGTTCCGGGGGCAGCCCCGGAGCCAGATAGGTCCGCAGGTGCAGGCTATGCTGTCCTCCTTTGGCCTGGCCCACCTGGCCCGACGTTCCAGCGACTCCCTCTCCGGCGGCGAAGCCCAGAAGGTGTCGCTGGCTCAGGTCATGGTGTTTGCGCCGTCAATATTGCTGTTGGACGAACCCACGGCCAGCCTCGATCCGCGCAATACCTTAGAAATCGAGGAACTCATCAGAGTTATCAATCAACAACACGGGACCACCATCGTGCTGGTGACCCATGACCTGGGTCAGGCGGAGCGTCTGTCCGATGAGCTGATTTTCATGTGTCAGGGGCAGATAGTTGAATCCGGCTCAACCAGGGCGGTGTTAGCTGATCCCCGAGAACCGCGCACCCAGTCTTTCCTGTCCCGCCAGCTAGTTTTTTAACTTCAATTAAGCCCGGTAGGGGCGTCCCGGCGGGTCGTCTCTACCGAAAAATCAGCCCCGCGACGGCTAAAACCGGAGAAACTGGTTAGTACATCTGACCGGATACCGAAATTTTTTCAAGGTAGGGGTGTGGGGATCTGCTTAAGGGGCGGTTAAAAAGCAGTTGGGTTGTATCAGAACTGGGCCAACGTCCGGGCGATTTGGCACGCTACTAGAACACGGGGTGAGGAGCGGTTTGATGATTCGGGGGGGTTTGATTTTAGGCACGCGGAATCAAGCGGATAAAATATATCGTCCCGAATGCCCCTTCGGCCCCGACCTGATGGGTATGGCTGTCATAGTGTTCGATGCGGGCTTCCAGGTAGTCCTCATCCCGACCGATGCTGGTAGCCCAATCCCAGTCGCCGCCACAGGCATAGACCATGGCTTGCAACAAGACGGCCCCTCCATTACGGGCGGTGGGGTCGAAGGCATAGACTGCGCCACAGGGACAGCGCCCGCCCTCGAATTCATACCATTGATCGTCCTCGATCTCCTGAGGGCGCTCAATTTCCCGATCACAAAAGGGGCAGCGGGCCGGGAAGGTTCGGTCTGGCTGCCTACCCAATAGGTGTTCCCAACGCATTTATCAATCCTCCATTCCAATCCTTAACCAAAAACCCCAGAAACCTGGACTTTACTATACCAATATACCTGATTATAAAGTTTTTCTCAAGAATTGTCGTTAAATTTACCACTAATGGTCATCTAATTCCGGCCAAGATGCCAAGTTACGGCGGTCAAGAATGACCTTCCTCCTGGAATCAAGGTTAGCAAAAGGGATAAGTAGCAGAATGGTCCTCGTTAAGTCCCGGTGATTTGAAGAGGCTGATTAGCTGGATTTTCTGGCTTATTAATGAAAGTTATCAAAAATAGAATAAACAATCAACAACGCTAGCTCAAGCAAGGATTATGAGTCATCCAGTTAATTTACCGTTCCGGCGGGGCCAGTCTGGGTTTCTCCGGCCGGAGGCACAGGTTCCACGGTTATGCCATAATGGGAGGCCTTGGACTGCATATTTTTTAGCTCACTGGTGACAATCTCCAGGTTGTGTTTCAATTGCCGGATAGTTTGACGATGCCTGATCCATTCGAACAATAAAAACAGGCTGACCGTCAGGGCCCCGATAAAACCGGTAAACAACAATAGCAGCCAGAGGGGAATCGGCAAGCTCTGAAAGGTATAAAAATAAACATTAAACTGCAGTTTGACCTCGTGTTCCAAGGTAGCCAGATTCTGCTTGATAAACACGATGGCGACGATGAACAACAACGTGACAAAGATCATCTTGAAGTGGCGCATGACAAGTCTCCGTCCTTTAAGGCCTGGAAATGCGGGGCTAATTTTTCATAAGTCTGACGGAAATGTTCGGGGATCACCCGGATTTCGCTAAAGACCGGAATATAATTGGTGTCCCCCAACCATCTCGGGACGATATGAAAATGTAAATGGCTTTCGTACCCCGCCCCTGCTACCTGGCCTAAATTAAGTCCGACATTGAACCCATCGGGACGCATTACTTGCTTTAGAATGGCCAGGGATTGTCGGACCTTGAGCATCAGGTCCAATAATTCGGTCTCGTTCAGGTCATCAAGCCCCGGCACATGGCGCAAAGGGGAGACCAGCAAATGGCCATTAATATACGGATATTTATTCATCATCACCCGGCTATAGCGGCCACTGAACAGCACCAGCCGAGACTTTAAATCTTCGCCGGGTTGGGGACAGAAGATGCACTCCTGGGGTTTATCCTCTCCCAGTATATATTCCATCCGCCATGGCGCCCATAGTACTTTCATGATTGTAGTTCCACCTTTAGCTTAAACCAATACACCCTCAACAAGGCAATTACCTATTTATTTCGCATGGATATATTAGTCATTACAAACTTTATTACTATAGCAAGTTGGTAAAAAACTTCAAGTACTTTTGTTGGCGGGTCAGCCGGTCAGAACCTGGTAATTTGGTTTTGGGGTCTAGATAATGGTGAGGTTATGGGGCTGGCCTTAAGATGAGCGCTACTTATACCAATCTTTCCTTGAGACTTGACCAACGCATCACTTAACGCATTAATCAGATTAATCATTTCAACAGAAAACAGAAAACTGTATTAGACACTGGCGGTCTGATCTTTCCGGAACACCGGAATGGGTTGACGTTTGTGGGACGAGACCCGCATCATGGTGAAGATGCGTTCCTGGGCCGCCGGACTCACCGTCGTCGGCAGGTGGTAGGTGCTTTCATTCAGGAAGCGATCTAATTCTTCATAGGTTACGCCCATTTCGGCTTCGTCGGTCTGCTCGGCCCATAACCCTGCGGTCGGCGGTTTATCCAGCAACCAGGCGGGCAACTCCAGAGTCTGAGCCAAGCCCCGGACTTCGATCTTGAGCAGATCCGCGATAGGCAACAGGTCTGCCGCCCCATCTCCATATTTGGTGAAATAACCCACCGCGATCTCGCTTTTATTGCTGGTGCCCAGCACCAGCGCCTGGCGTCCCGCGGCATAATAATAGAGCGTCACCATCCGCAGGCGGACCTTGAGGTTGGCATCGGCCATCGGGGGGCCAGGGGGCAGGATGGATTTAAAAAGATCGTAAACCGGGGTCAGATCTACCGTCTCATGCGCTACACCCAGGTGTTCTGCAACCCGCTGGGCGTCCTCGACGTCCCGCACCAAGCTATGGCAGGGCATGATCAGGGCCAGAAAGTTATGACCCAGGGCCCGCTGGGCGATAGCCGCGACCACCGCGGAATCGATGCCGCCGCTCAGCCCACAGAGAGCGCCCTGGGTTCCAGCTTTTTTAATCTGATCCTGGAGCCAGCGGCTGATCTGTTCGATCAATATCTTATTCTCCATATTTTTCATGCTATTGGCCCTTTTGCCAAAGTCTCATTAAGACGGAAGTATGATCAAATGGAAATAATTCGGTGGCCCAGGTTTTCAACCTGGGCGGTGCTAAATAAAGCCTGGGGCCTAATGAGGCATGATAAATCTGCCAGAGGGTCATTTAAACGTTTTTAAACAGGGCGTCGCTGACCCGAACTACCATATCCAGGCCCTTGACCTCCTTTTCAAACAGCGGCACTGCACCGCAGACGTTATCAAAACTCTGGTTGATCACTTCCAGATAGCGCTGCTGCATCTTGACCCGGTTGAGCACAAAGCTGGCCATCTGGTCAGTGATCTGCGCCTGATCGATGATCTGATTGACGATCACTCCGCCGATGGGAATGCCAAAATCCTGGAACCAGCCGATAAACCGGCGGATAACCGCAATGGGCAGCGACTCCGGCAGGGTAACAAAAAAGAAGGCGGTCTTCTGAGCATCGGTCAACAATGCCCGCATGTGGTCAATGCGATCCCGGAAGGTCATCAGGTAGTCCAGCAAGGGGTCTTGTTCGGCCTCGATCTGTTTCTTGCGGAAGGAGAAACTCAGGCGGATGTTTTTGGCATCTTCCCGGCTCTTCAACATCTTGTCAACCCACAGGGTATAGACCTTGGACATCCCCAGCAGTCGCCGGGCATTAGCGGTGGGGGCGGTATCAAAGACATAGATGTCGAATTGATCCGCAAAGATGATATTGATCATGTTTTCAAACATTGCCGATTCCTCAAAGGCCGGATTCATGGTGGCCGATTCGACGAAATCCTCGGCCTTGGTGGGAATGTCGGCAAACTTCAAAAACCAGTTGATCTTTTCCTTAATCTCTTTTTGGGATCGGTCGATGGTCTCCCGGGTATCAATCTCATGGGCGAAGAGGTTATCGGTACCCTCAACTAGGGTAGGCTTGCCAAAGACGTCCTGATTGAGCAGATTGGAAAGACTATGGACCGGGTTGGTGGAGGCGAGCAGGGTCTTATGGCCTTGCCGGGCGAACCACAGGGCAGTAGCCCCGGCCATGACGGTTTTGCCCACCCCGCCCTTGCCGCCAAAATAGAGGTATCGGACCCGAGGATAAGACCGGATAAATTCCGGTAGGGAAAAGTTCACCGGGGCACCTCCGCAAACAGGGCCTGGGCCATCCGCCGGATTGCCTCCATCCCCTTTATTTCGCTATCAAATTCAGGAATATGGGCCAGAATCTGGTTACCCCAGGTCTGATGGATAGCGTTCAGACATTGCTTTTGCATAGAAATGCGGTTATGCAAATAGGTCGGGATCTGGTCTTGCAGAAGGTCGGGGGAAAGCACGCGATTGACAATGTAACCGGCAATCGGCACGCTGTAGCGGGAAAATAACCCTGCGGCCTTCTCGGTATCGATAATCGTCATCTCCTCCGGGGTCAGCACAAAGAAAAAACAGGTCCGGGCCGCATCCGTCATAATCAGCGACGCGGTCCCGATCCGGTTTTTGATATAGACCAGTTCCTGGTAGATCTGATCTTCTTCGCTGGCCGCATCCCGCTTCATGGTGGCGATGACCTCGTCGTATTCCCGCATCTGCTCCCGTAAGCCGGTGATCTTGGTGAGCCAGGCATCGTAAATGGAGCCCATGCTGAGGTAGTACAGGGCATGTCCCAAGGGCACCAGATCATAGATATAATAATCGAACCCGCCCTGGACCACGATATCCACCACCGCGTCGAAGATGGCGCTTTCTTCCATGGCCGGTTCCGCGGCCGAGGCCCGGATATAGCTCTCGATTTCCTCGGGAATTTTATCGATCCCGTACATAGCCAGGATTTTTTCACGAATTTCTTGCTGATAGGCCTCGATATGCCGGTCGGCATCCACTTCACAGGCGAACAGATTGGGCATGATCTCGACATTGCCCTGGCCAAAGATCTCCCGCTCAAAGATATCGCTTAAGGAGGCCTGGGGATCGACCGAAAACACCAGGACCTTATAGCCCTGCTGGGCCAGATAATAGGCCGTGGCCGCCGAAAAAGTGGTTTTACCCAAGCCTCCCTTGCCGCCATACATGATGTAGCGTCGCTCTGGATAGCGGGCAAAGATTTCCGCCAGTCCCATAATAAATCCTCTTTGGTCGCAGGTGATGGGGGCGAGCCGGTAGTTGGCCGTCCTTGCAGATTATCCTAAGTTTAAAACATGCTATCCATCAGATCTTTTTCACGCAGCATGCGCCGCTTCCAGGTGGTGATTTGCGGTACCACGTAGGGGAGCAGCCGCAAGGAGTAGTACGGGGGCAGGATCGGCACCCCCAGCATATCTCCCATGGTAATCAGGATAAACAGGTGTTCCATGCTGGAGCGGGTCTTCAAGGCCTGCCGGGCCATGCCGTGGGTCGCCATGCCGTAAGTAAGATCTTTGAAAAAACCAAAGATACCCGATTTCTTTTTCTTTTTTGATTCTGCTTTGTCAACCATCGGTTTCAGTGGATCAGATTATTCCTGACCTTTCTCCTTATTCTGCAAATAATTCCAACAAGTCCTGGTCTCTCAACAGCCGTCTCTGCCAGGCGCTGAGTTCTTTAACCTGAAAGGGTAGCAATCTCAAGGCATAATAGTTACCCATCAGGGGAATGCCGAGCATCTGCCCCAGGGTCAGTACCATGAACAGGTCCTGGTAACCCTGCTTTTCTTCTCGGGCCGTTCTGATCAGCCCGCCGAAGAGAAACCCTGAGAGGAAATCTTTAAGCCAGTGCCAGAATTTTTTTGGGCTGGGGTAAGCCATACTGGTCAACCTTAATGTGTCTTCCCGGCCTCGGCCAGGCGCAGCGCGGCATTAGCCGCCCGGTACTTCTTAAAGGCCTGATAACCATCATAGGCTAAAATTAAGGCCAGGACAATCAACAGCACCCCAAAAGTCGCCGACAATACATGGCCCACGGTTTTGACTCCGGTTAGCTGTCCGCTGAACACCGGCGGCAGCAGTTTAAAGAAAGCGGTATAAAAGATGGCCGCTACCGTAGAAATATACATGAAAAACATGGGATAGAGGATAAATCGATAATTTTTGGCGGTGGAGGCCAGGTAAAGGGTGACCAGCAGCAGGGCCAGGGAGGCCATTAACTGATTGGCGCCGCCGAAGAGCACCCAGATATATAACCAATAACCGGTCTTAATCAGGAAGAAAGTGATAATCACGGCGATCAGGACCGCGACATGCTGGTTTCTGGCCAGGGGTACTTTACCGCCCAAAAGTTCGACGGTGGCCACCTTCATAAACCGAAACACCAGGTTGATGGTGGTCAGAGCCAGGATCAGAATCATAGCCCCACCCACCGATTGGGCAAAAGTGGCGGGGAATCCCAGAGAAGTGATGGCCCCGCCCAGCCCGGTGGTGAAAATTGCCACTGGACCGGCCGCCTTGAGTTGCGCCAGGTAGTCGGCATTGCTGGTGAAGGCCGTAGCACAAACGATTACTGCGATTACCGAAATGGTGAACTCGGCGAACATCGCCCCGCTGGTGACCGGCCGGACATCCAGCTCATTTTCGATCTGGCGGGAGGTGCCGATGCTGGAAACCAGGCTGTGCCACCCAGAGATGGCCCCGCAGGCGATGGTGACAAACATCATCGGCCACAATGGCCCTAAGCCGATGTTAAAGCTGCCCACGGCCGGCAAGGTCATGGGTTTGGCGCTGATCAGCACGCCGATAATGCCGGTGATGATGCCAAAATAAGTAACATAAACCGAGGCATAATTGTAAGGTTGGATAAACTGCCAGACCGGCAGGGTGGCCCCGAAGTAGGCAAATATACATAGGGCTACGAGCATGACATTATAGGAAGCCCTGATCGGCAGGTAGTTGCCCAGGGCAATACCCCCGAAGATCAGGACGATGGCCACGAGGGTGGTCAGCAAGATATTCACCCGGCTGCGATAGATCAAATGCCCCACTAAAAAGGCGGTGCCGACCGCCACCAACATCGGCAAGGGCAGGGCAGCATTACCGCTCAGTCCTTTGGAGATGACATCACCAAAGGCCGTCGCCAGCAGCAGCAGGTAAAAGTAGATGAAGGCTAACAGAATGGCGCGGGAGCGCGGGGAAATTAACTTATAACTCAAGGCCCCCAGGGTATCGCCGTCGTTTTTGACCGAAACCATGCAGATGGAATAATCCTGCACCCAGCCGATGAGCAGCACGCCGAACCCTAACCACAACACGGCGGGCAGCCAACCCCATTGTAAAGCGATTATGGGGCCGATGATGGGCGCGGCCCCGGCAATCGAGTTGAGTTGAAAGCCGAACAGGACGGTTTTGTTGGCCGGCATATAATCAACGCCATCCAGATACATTTTGGCCGGCGTCGCTCGATTGGGATCCGCCTCAAAAATATTTTGGTTAACCCATTTAGAATAGACAAAATACCCCAGCCCGACGATAATGGCCCAAAATAGCAGAACTACCAGCGAATTCATCGTACTTCTCCCCCGCTACCACGATTATGAACTTGAGATGCAAAGCTAAACTGGTCGGACAATTATTTAGATAAAGCCACCTCCTGAGTGGTTAGATGGTAGCCATGCGGAAACCCATTTTCCCCTCCCCCTTGATGGGGGAGGGTCAGGGTGGGGGTGAAAAATAATATGAAATCTCATTATACTGAAATTTGTGCCCCTCCCCCAGCCTTCTCCCACCAGGGGCGGCAGAGTTTCCTGATGAGAACTAGATAGTCTTTAAGCCTCCGGTCCAGGTTTCAAAGACCGGGAAGTCGGCCTCCCGCTCCCCGGCCTGATAAAAGAACACGTAAGTCATGTTTTTCCAGGTGATAAAGGAACGATCTTTCTCGGCCTGGCGATGTCGGGCCCGCCAGGTACCAGTATTCAGGTACACCTGTTCCGCATTCCCGGAGTTTTGCGGAACCGTGCGGATGGGAACGGTGAGGGCCTCATGCGTATGACCATAAACCACGTAGCGGACCCGGGAATCGAGGTGCAAGTACTCATCGGGAGCAGCTTTTAGCAAATCGTCGGTCATGAAATAGTCCTTGGCGTTTTCCAGCAAGGAGGAAATTTTCTCGGTGGAGAAGATCTTGAACTTTTCTAATAGATAGAGCACCATCTGGATGCGGTCTGCTTCGTCGAAGGGGTTGGTCCATTTGTCATGATCCCGGTACCAGCCCTTGACAAAATCGAGGTTATTGAATTCCCTGATGATCTCATCCACCACCTCCTCGATTACCTCCTTAAGCCACCGCAGTTGGCGCACCTGGTAGAGGAACCAATCCACGATCGCCGCCAGGGGTCTGACATTTTCTATCTCTTCAAAATTTCTTCTTAAGTTGACCTTCTCCTGGGGAGTCAAGGGCAGGGTGGCCACTCTCTCGGCCATCTTATAGGGTAATTTGGCGACCAGTTCGGTAGTAATCGGGTCGCCGATCGGAACCCGCAGATAGTCATGCTGACTGTAAGCGCGTCCGCCTTCGTAATTATATTTATCAAACTCATGCCCGTGACGGGCAAAGACGCCATAATTAACATTCTGATAGGAGTGGGCAAAGGGCTGGGTAGGATTATGATGGAGGCCAAGAAAATCAGCGACTTTGGTCCTCAGACTGGGATATTTGTTGCACAACCGGTCATGGTTGCCCGGGATATAAATCCGTTCTGGTTCACAAGGCAGATTGAAGCGGTCCTTAAGGGTGCCACTTAACAAGGTATAGGTCTGGAAGTTCTCCGGATGATTTTTGATAGCCTCAAAGATCTCGTTGGCATGGGCCTCGATCTGGGTTTCCTGTGTTCCCCAGGGCCGTTCAGCGACCGGAAAATCAAACCACTTTTCGGTCCGCAGCAGATCAAAGATATCGCCCAGAAACACCAGCTTGATTTCTTCGGTCCGGGGAGTGACGCTGGCGGCGACATCCTGAAAAAAATAGCCAAAGGCCCGGCTGGGCACATTGTGTTCCCCGGCCGTTCCATCCACCAGGTGCAGATCACTAATAAAGACCAGCATGTTAACCTCCTTGGGGGTCGGTCCTGCTCTGGCCGCCACTTCAAGGGATCAGTTCGCACGGGAAATCGATTTCTTGCCTGGCCTTTGGCAACTGCCGCCAGTAGATCAGGACTACTTTGGTTTATCCTCATCATATTTTAAGAAATTGACACAAACATTCCGAACAAAGGCCTGAGTTTCCCTAATCGGAGGGACTTGTTGGTGTTTTTTCACTCGTTCCGGACCGGCATTGTAGGCGGCTAGCGCCAGGGGGAGATGGAAGTTAAATTTATCTAATAACATCCGCAAGTAGCGGCTGCCGGCGAGAATATTCTCCCGGCTGTCATAAGGATCGCCCACCTGTAGATCGGAGGCGGTGCCCGGCATCAGTTGCATCATCCCCATAGCCCCTTTGGGAGAGGTAGCGCCCGGGTTGAAATTGGATTCGACCCGAATCACCGCTTTGATTAAGGATGGCGGCAATTTATTCTGATGACTGGCCTCTTTAATCAGGCGCTCCAGTTCCGGGCGGGATAAGCGTTGGGGCTGAGTGCGGGACCTGGGACCCCGAAGGCGTACCTTAGCAGCGGCATAATTGGGACTAGCATCAACGCTCCGGTTAGAGAAGTAATAATAGATCACCCCATTTTTGTATACCCGGATACATTGGGGAATACTCTGTTTGGCCTCTAAAGTCTGGACCTGCAGAGCTAAGAGCACACCTAACAATAAAATTGTGACCCTGACTAGCACGGGTTGGCTACCATTAGGCATCAGGTTAAAAACTCTCCGGCCTGATAATTTATGGACTAAAGCGACGTTATTTTAGTGTATGGTCATACCTGTAGCAAATCCGCCTGATTAGGTCAAGCTTAAATTAGCTCCGGGTGGACCAGGGCTTATTTTGAAAAACCATTCCGCATTATCAACCTCAGCGCATCTAATGCAAAGAGCTTGACTATCAACCCGGAAACCTTTACTCTACTGACTAAGATGGTAAATTTGCCAGATAAAGTGCAGCGCGATGGAAGGACTGGAAATACATTGTAAGGTCTGGCTGGAGCGGGAAGGAAAGGTGGTCTTTGGCCGGGGGCGTCTGGAATTATTAAAGGGTATCCAGGATTATGGTTCCCTGGCCGAAACTGCCCGGCATTTGGGGATGTCCTACCGAGCGGCCTGGGGGCGGTTGAAGTCATCTGAGGACCGCTTGGGTCTAAAACTGGTCGAAAAGGTGGCGGGCCTGGGCCGGGGGCAGAGATTGATCCTTACCCCCCTAAGCCAGAAATTGCTGCAGGCCTTTGAAGAACTGGAACAGGAACTGACAACCTTTTTAGCGGCCCGCAAGGCCCGGTTTGATCAGCATCTGGGTTCCCTTAATAACCCTTTATGTTGACCGCCTCCGAAAAGCGGATTATCCGCGCCCTGCAGATCGACCTGGAGGTTAGGGCTCAGCCCTTTTTACCCTTGGCGGAAAGTCTGGGGTTAAGCGAAACCGAATTACTGGCCGCCATTCGCGACCTGATGGCTAGAGGTTATATTCGCCGCTTCGGAGCCACCATTCGCCATCGGATTTCCGGTTTTGATGCCAATGCCATGGTGGCCTGGGCCGTGCCTCCTTCGGAAATCAACCGGGTAGGCCAGATCCTGGCTGGCTATCGGGAAGTCACCCATTGTTATGAACGGCAGATCACCGGCAATTGGCCCTATAACCTGTTCACCATGATTCATGCCCGCACCCAGTCAGAATGTCAGGAGATGGCGCAGCGCATGGCAGAGCTAACCGGCATTAAGGACTACGAATTACTCTTCAGCGACGTGGAATTAAAAAAGACTACCATGCGCTATTTTCGGGATCATGCCGAGGATACCGGCGAGTTGCCCCCGGCTGATACCAAAACCATAAACCCACATTGAATATCATCGGTCAAGCAACCATGCTGAATCAACGTTCGCAACAGTTATTTCATCAGGCCCAACAACTGATTCCGGGAGGGGTTAACAGTCCGGTGCGGGCCTGGCAGTCTGTCGGCCTGACCCCCTCCTTCATTGCCCGGGCCCAAGGGGCTACCATTTATGATGTTGACGACCAGGCCTATGTGGATTTTGTCGGCTCTTGGGGGCCGATGATCCTGGGCCATGCCCATCCCCAGGTAGTGGCCGCGGTGCAACAGGCCACCGGGCAGGGCACCAGTTTTGGGGCGCCTACCTCCGGAGAGGTGGAGCTGGCCCGGCTGTTGATTGAGGCCGTGCCGGGCCTGGAAATGGTGCGGCTGGTCAGTTCCGGGACCGAGGCGGCGATGAGCGCCCTGCGTCTGGCCCGGGGTTACACCGGCCGTGCCAAGATCATCAAGTTCGATGGCGGCTATCACGGCCACGCCGATACCTTGCTGGTGCAGGCCGGTAGCGGCATCCTGACCCAGGGTATTCCCGGCAGCCCGGGAATTCCCGCGGCCATCGCCGGCTTGACCATTTCCGTGCCTTATAATGACCTGGACGCGGTGCAACAGGCGATTTCCCAAAATCTGGGTGAGATTGCCGCGCTGATTGTCGAGCCGGTGGCCGGGAATATGGGAGTGGTGGCCCCGGAGCCGGGTTTTTTACCGGAATTGCGCCAGCTCTGCGATGAGCACGATATCGTTCTGATCTTTGATGAGGTCATCACCGGCTTTCGAGTGGCCTGGGAAGGGGCGCAGGGACGCTACCGCGTGACCCCCGACCTGACCTGCCTGGGCAAGATCATCGGCGGCGGCCTGCCGGTCGGGGCCTATGGCGGCCGTCGGGAAATCATGGCCCAGATGGCTCCCAGTGGGCCAATCTATCAGGCCGGAACCCTGTCGGGCAACCCGCTGGCGGTGGCGGCCGGACTGGCAACCTTGAAACTGCTAAGGCAACCCGGAGTTTATCAGGCCCTGGAGGACAAAGGCCGCGTGCTGGAGACCGAGATCAAGCAACTGGCGGCCCAGGCCGGGGTACCGGTGTGGGTAAATCGGGTCGGCTCCATGCTTACCTTATTTTTTACCAGCCGCCCGGTTAAAAATCTAGTCGACGCCCAATCCAGCGATCTGGCCAGCTTTCAACGTTTTTTCCGAGGTATGTTGGCACAAGGCATTTATCTGCCGCCTTCCCAATTTGAGGCCTGGTTTATCTCTCTGGCCCATAGCCCGGAACATCTAGCAACCACGCTGGCGGCGATTCGTCAGGTCTGGTCGGAAACCTAAATGGTCCTCGGCGGAGCGGTAGTCGGTCTTTGTTCGGGTTTTCACGTCAATCTGAAGCAAGCAAGATTCCATAAAATTAGCGGGGTATATTACCCCATGACACGGGGAGAATATCCCCTAATTTTCTTAATTCGGAGAACTAATGCCTTTGCCGGTTAAGGCTCAAAATTCCAAGCTATTGTCACTTAATATAAATTGACATTAAATTTTTTAAATCCGTCCCCACTGGTTCCTGGCAATAATTTTGCAAAAGTTGATATTTTAAGGCTATAAGGTCCCCTGGAAAGGAGGTGAAATGATTGTACCAGTTATCTCAAGGGGCAAGTGTACAATATTGTTATTATTTTAATTTTTTGGGCAGAGGGGTTTCATCTTTTTCTTAACCAGCAGAGGAGGATTATATGACAGCTCCGGTAGCAAAAGTTCCAGGAAAAGCATGGCGGGTCGTCTTTTCAGGCACTGCTATTAACCTGTGTTTGGGCATTCTCTATGCATGGAGTGTGTGGGTCAAGCATATGAAAGTACCCATGCAAGAAGGCAAGCTCATGCTGGAGATGGCGGGGCAGCCCATTCCGCAATTCCCCGGCTGGGAATACCTGACCGCGGCTCAGTGTTCCACCCCATTTTCTCTGTGTGTCATTATCTTTGCCTTATTAATGATCCCCGGTGGTCGTATCCAGGATAAATTAGGACCCAAGGTCGGCGCCATTACCGGCGGCCTGTTCCTGGCTCTGGGGTGTATTATTGCTGGCTTATCCAAGAGCTACGCCGGCCTGATTATCGGCTTCGGAATCTTCGGCGGCATTGGCATGGGCATCGGTTATGCCGCGCCCACCCCGGCAGCCTTGAAGTGGTTCGGACCGCATCAGCGGGGCTTAGTGGCCGGTTTAGTGGTCAGCGGCTACGGTGGCGCGGCCTTGTATATCTCACCCCTCGCCGAGTTCCTGATCAGAGCCACTGGCCTGACCGGAAGCTTTATCTGGTTGGGAATCTGGTTTGCGGCGGTAACCATTATTGCCGGTTTGATGCTGGCCTGGCCGGAACCGGGATATGTGCCCCCGGCGCCGCCGGTTGCCGCGGGAGCTAAGCCGGCCCTGACTATTATTGATTGGGCCCCTTCCGAGATAGTCAAGACCTGGCAGTTCTATGCCCTGGTGTGGCTGTTCATCGTCACCACCCAGTCGGGTCTGCTGATCATCGCCAACGCTGCGCCGATTCTGGGTAAAGCTGCCAAAGGCAGTCCCTTCCTGGTGGCCAACGCCTGGATCCTAGCCTCCTACGGCGGTCTGGTCAACGCCGCCGGCCGGATCGGTACCGGCAAGTATTCAGACATCATTGGAAGGGATAATGCCTATACCTTAAACTGCCTGGTGTCTGCCGCCTGTCTGTTCCTGATGCCCTGGGTTATTGGCTCCGGAAGCATATTCCTGTTATTCCTGGCGGTGGGCATTGCTTACTGGCAGTATGGCGGTGGTCTGTCGCTGATGCCGTCCTATACCGCCGACTTCTACGGCCCCAAAAACCTGGGGATGAACTACGGCCTGGTGTTCCTGGGCTGGGGTATCCGTTTCTTCATGACCCGACTTGCCGGCACCATCGAGGACATTACCGGTAAACTGACCTGGGCCTTCATTCTGTCCGCCATTGTGCTGATCATCGGCGTTATCGTCTGCCGAGTGACCAAACGGCCGATGGCAGCGCACGAGTAAGTGCCCGGGTTTTCTATTTTTACCCATAACGGGTCCATGGTCTCGGGGTCAGTAGAATAGCCTGAGAAATGGTTTTGATGTGAGCTTGCAACCGAAGGTAGGAGGATCTGCCCTCCTACCTTCGCTTATTTGTGAGCTGATAAGATGCTGATCAAACTAATGGGCGGGATAAATGGATAGTCCGTTTCCGGTACCTTATATTTTTAACTTATCAAACTTTGTGATCGAAGATCTGATCTCCTTTGTCCTCGGGATCTTTTTTGCAATAACCATTAACGCCGAAGCCCAAGCCTTTATGGCTTCGATTTTGGGGGATCGGCGGGAAGGCGCCAAAGATCGCAGGCACTTTTTTTTCCTCTTCCATATGGACTTCCTAGGCACCCTGGCCTTTTTGATCGCCGGCTTTGGCTGGCCCCGCAAGATGGCCATAGATCCCAGCAAGTTCGAATATCCCCAGTTATATACGGTTATTAGCCGATTTGCCGGTCCTATTGCCAATATCGCCCTGGCGGGCATTGCCGCTAGTTTTATCATGCTTTTTGGTATTATCAACATTGATCCCCGACTATTCCTGGGGGTGATCGCCGTCAATATCACCGTGGCGGTTTATAACCTGCTGCCGCTGCCGCCGCTGGCCGCCTCGTATATCATTTCGGAGTTGCTGACCGGAAGGTTTGATGGGATCAAGAAGGTCTTTGAGATGGCCGGCCCTTATGTCTTGATCGGCATCTTACTGCTGGACCGGTATTATGAGTTAAAATTATTCAGCCCGTATTTTGACCCGATTATCGTACCCATATATAATTTTATCATCGGCTAACCCACCGCCCGCTAAAACCTTTGTCAAACCACCCAAAAAATAAGGCACAGCCGCATGCCGCTGTGCCTTAACCGAGATTAACCTTGAGAAAGCTACTCAGACCTGGACGCCGATCTCCCCCAGGGTCTGAAAATAGATGCGCCGGATAAAGCGAGGCCGTGCCTTAAAAAACACGCCCAATTGCATACACACGTTATAAAAGGAACCCCGATCAAAGTCGAGGGTCACGGTCCGGCGAAAGGAGGTGAGACGGTCGCCCAGGTCTTGCTGCCAATTTATGGCCTTCTGACGGACGTTCTCAAACCCCTGCCAGACCGGTAATAAGATCAGGTCAACTTTTTCCTGGAGATTATTAATTTCCGCTAATAGAGCCGCAATCTGGCAGTTCTCGGTCTGGCTGTCTAATTCGGGCATATTAGGTTGGCCTTCTCTGACTATTTCCACTCCCAGCCGTTCCAGGAACCGCACCAGAAATTCCCGTGGACCACTCTCCCAGGCCGTCAGTTGCCAGATGTCTTCCGGTATGCCGATCCGGCGGATGCGGCGATGGCGGGGCAGATAAGCGCGCCATTGCCGGGCGCGGCTAAACGTTTGATCCTTGAGGAGCTGAAAATATCCCCGCTTTTCATAAAAGGCCCGTTTCAGATGCAGGCGGCCGTGGGCCTTCAGCATCGCCATGAAGAAATCCCCCTTGAATAAACGCTTCATCACTGAAGGCCAACTATAGAAGCGCTGCATGGCCTTAAAGGTTTCCCATTGCAGTTCATAGGGGGTCATTTGCCGGGGCAGAAATACGGCATGATGTGCGTCGTAGCGGCTCCAGTCCCGGCAGATGATTCGATTCTGAACCTCCAAGTCCTCATAGACGGGTGTGCCGGGCAAGGGGGTAAGGATAAGATATTGCAAGGAATCCAGATCTAAGCGGCGGGAAAATTTCACGGTATCCTGGATTACCTGAGGATTATCCTCTTCAGAGCCGAACACAAACATGCCGTGGACTTTGATCTTGGCACGGTGGAAGTTGATGACACTCTCCCGAATATCTTCCACCGTCTGTGATTTGTTATACGCCTTAAGGGTCGCCGGATTAATCGATTCCAGGCCGATAAATACAATGTAGCACCCGGCCTGAGCCATCAACGCCAGCAGTTCTGGATCTCGGGCCGCTTCGACCCGCACCTGGGCGCTCCATTCTACATTGATGCCCAAGGACAACATGCGCTCCAGCAAACTCTTTATGCGTTCGCGGTTAACCGTAAAATTGTCATCGCAAAAGAACAGATGCCGGGCCTGCAGGGCATTTTTTTGAATTTCCTCGATAATCCGGTCTACCGAGTTATAGCGGAAGCGCCGCCCAAACATTTGGATTACCGAACAGAAGCGGCAGTTAAAGGGACAGCCTCGAGAAGTGGCAATGGAGGCGTAGCGTTCTTTACCAGGCCGCCAGCCATGAATCACTGAATAATCAGGAATTGGCAAGATATCCAGGTCTTCTATATAGGGACGGCGAGGATTGCTTTGCAGAGTTTCTCCTTGACGGAGATTAAGATTGGCAATCGACTCAAAGCCGCTGCCTTCATTAAGGGCGGTGATCAGTTCCGGTAAGGCCTCATCTCCTTCTCCGCTGACGACATAATCGCAATGTTCCAAGCTCTCCGCAGGCAAAAACGAGGAATGGGGGCCTCCCATAACTACCGGGATGCCTTGTTGGCGATAATAATCCGCCAGCAAAAACGCTCTCGGTATAGTGGAAGTGATCGATGAAATACACACCAAATCAGGCCGGAAATCCAGGCGGTCCAGATCCGGACTTGTAACTTCCTCAATAATAACCTTTACTTCCAATCCTTGCTGTCTTAAGATAGTCGCTAATAACACGCACCCTAGCCGGGGAATGACTACCCGGCTAAAGATATGGGCCCGCGGCGCCCTCGGTTCAATGAATAATACTTTTTTTATTGGCAAGGCCATATTACCCCCTTAATAGAAACATACCACAACGTCAGCCGCCAGCAGGTTGACAAAATTCCAGCCTCGGTAACGACTAAACCATAAACACAAAAGTTTTAATGACTTTAGAATTACCCTAGAACAACCCCCACACCAAGGTCAGACAAAATTTCTTCGGTTTTAAGAATTGCCTTGTTGGAATTACTTAGCCGTCAATTTGTCTCTGGTGTTGCTTAACCTTCGCCCAGCCAACAAGGTTAATTCGATTTGCCACCACAGTACCGTCTTTTCCAGACGTACTGGTACTCTCTGTAACTCTTAACTTACAGGGGGTAAATTGTCAATTTTTTTATTTAGGTAGGAAATTTCGTGGCAGATACCAGACCTCGTCTCAAGGATAATCAGGTTTTTGAAGCAGAATCCGGCACCTATAAATGCCGGTATCTGCTTCAAAAAAACTCAATGGCAGCCGGATGGGTTTGCTGGGTCCGGTCTTCCCGGGGCAGAGCCAGCAGCGCCGTCGAATCCGCGTTAGACGCAACCTGTGGGTTTGGGCAGGCCAGCCATTTTACAGGCTCCTTTGCCCGGTCCCGAGGGAAAAAGTTCGTAGATATATTTCAGCTTGAAGCCGGTGACCTTGGAAAGGATTCGCACCATGGGGGCGATGCCGTTCTTTTTGAAGTAATCCTGTAAAATGTTGATTACTTTCCAATGGTCATCGTTAAGTTCGTGGATGCCCTCAGATTCCTTTACAAAGTCTACCCAATCCGGCCCCCAGGAGTCCAAATCTTGCAGGAACCCATCTTCATCTACCTCAAAGGTTTTGCCTTTATGTTCTACTACGGCCATATGTGCACCTCCTTCTGAATTTTACACCATGTGATTTTTTTCTACAGTGATTTTTTTTCTACTAAATAATAGAAAACTTGTCAACAGATAAAAATCCAGGGCGAAAAATTCTGATTTCCTGGATGCCAATAATCTTCAGTAGTTAACCAGAATTAGCCAGCAATTCCAGGAAATGACTTACTGACATCTCTGGAGTGGCCAGGCTGGCCAACTGGATTAAGCAGCCGCTACAGGCCGTGACCACTGCCTCGGCGCCGGCTTGCTGATAGGATTGCATCAGCTCCCGACCGATGGATTGCGATAGATCTGGATAACCGACGCCAAACAGTCCGCCCTGGCCGCAACAACTTTTTCCGCCAGGAGAGTCAAGTAGCTCAAGCCCGGGCACGGCTTGGAGAAGTCGCCGCGGTTCCTGATAGATTCCCTGACCGCGGTGCAGGTGACAGGGATCATGAAAAATTATCCGCCGTGGTGACGGCGCCGGAGAAAAAAAATGGCGAGGTAGTTTAGCAAGGTGCACCAAAAATTCGCTGGCCTCTCGGACCCGGGCGGCAAACCGCGCCGCCGCATCGGCCAGAGGCGTATCCTGTAATAGTTGTCCCAGTCGCTTCAGTTGATAGGTGCAGGAGCCGCAGACGCTGACAATATAATCGACCTTTAGAGGGCTAAATTGTTCCACCAAGCGGCGGCCCAGTTCTCGAGCCACTTGCCGTTCTCCGGCGCTGTCGGCCAGCAGGCCACAGCAGCCCTGGTTTGAGGGAATCACCACCTCTATCTCCAGCCGTTGGCAGAGCTTCAAAAAGGCCTGTCCTGCGGTCGGAAACCAGGTCTCTACGCCGCAGCCCACAAAAAAGGCGATCCTCAGAGGCCCGCGTCCTGGTATGAGCTGGGGGACGGTGGCCAGAAAGGGCTGCCGGGCTAGCCGCGGTAATTGCCCCAGGGGGCGGGCCAGCATCGGCCACAGCCGGTAGAACCAGCCGCTCTGGGCTCCCAGCCGCTTTTGTAGCCGGTTGATTAGCGGCGCGGCCGCGGCCAGGGCCGGGACCAGATGTGGCGTCTGCCGGGTCAGGTGAACCAGGGCCAGGGCCGGACTCCAATGGGGGCCATATAAGTTCCGCACCTGGGCCCGGCCCTGCTTGATGAGCTCTGGAATCTTAATCTGGGCCACACATTTGTCAGAACAAGCCCCACAGAGCAAACAACATTCCAGGATCTCCTGAAAATGTCGGCTGGCCGCTAGTTCTCCGGCTTCCAGGGCCTGGAGCAGACTGAGTTTGCCCCGAGCCACCACTGGCTCGCGCCCCAGCCGCTGGTACAGGGGACAGACCTCCATGCAGGCCCCGCAACGGATGCAGGAGGAGGGCGGGGCCGCGGCTAAGGGTTGCGCCTTGTTCATGCTGGCGGTTCCAGCCCGGTTCCCGGCGGCGGCTGGAAAATTTTACCGGGATTCATGATGTTATGGGGGTCAAAGGCCTGTTTTAGCCGTTGACTGAGAGCAATCGCGGCTTCGGATAACTCCATCCGCAAATACGGCGATTTCGTGATGCCGATACCATGCTCCCCGGACAGGGTGCCCTCCAATTCCCGGACCACTTGAAAGATTTGCCGCACCGCGTCGCGGGCCGCGCTAAGTTCTCGTTTTACCTGAGCATCGTGCATAATATTGACATGCATATTGCCGTCCCCGGCATGTCCAAAGCATAGAATGGGCAATTCCAGTTCTCGGGCGATCGCTTCTATGCGGGCCACCAGCGTCGGAATCCTGCTGATCGGCACTACCACGTCTTCGCTCAGTTTGTGGGGTTTGAGTCTGAACGAGGCCGGGGAGATGGCCTTGCGGGCGCGCCAGAGCTTTTCGGTTTCAGCCGCGTCCTTGGCTACCAGCGTCAGGATGGCGCCGGTCTCGCGGCAAAAAGTCTCGATCTGCCGGCTGCGCTCTTGCACATCGTGGGGATGACCATCAACCTCAATCAACAGCAATGCCTGGATTGCCTCATCAGGGGTAAAGGGCAGCAGGTCCCGAACACAGGTCATAGTAGTGCGGTCTAGAAATTCCAGGGCGGTAGGGGCCAACCGGGCCTTGAGAATCCGGCCTACCGCCTGAGTGGCCACCTGAAGATCGGTGAATCCGGCCAGGAGGGTCTGACGGGCCGCGGGCCGGGTTACCAGGTGGAATCACTCCAAGATATCCACCCTGGGAGGCTGTACCGGGGTCTAGGGAGTAGTCGCTAGCGAGGCTTACTAGA
>JAQVHY010000155.1 GCA_028695935.1 Desulfobacca sp. | reverse complement strand
TGCCGACGCTGTCTGGCCGAAATCACTTGGCGCACCTATCGACCCCGACCCGGCCGCAAGTTCCCCCGCCGCTCCAAAAGCCGCCACGGCAAGTGGGCCAACAAATGGGCTTAAGTCAATGGCATTGCCTTTATCCCCCGGTCAACTTGTTAAAGGTTATCTAAACAACCTGGGTTTAAGTTTTGCCAAAGCCGCTACGGCAGGGACATGGCCCAGGCTGCAGACGTATTATGACCTTTTATTATTGAGCATTTAGGAAATGATGCGATATAAATATATAGCAGCTTGGGTATTGGTTGGAGTAATATCTCTCCAGGAAGACAGCCAGCCAATAGAGTTAGGCAATTCAAAAAGCGCTCGGTTCCTGCTTACACGTGATCCTGATGCATTCCTCGATAGAGTGGATGAAGGTTCCGCGATTCGTCAGCTAATATTGAAAGGCCTCTTCGGTCAACAGGGAGCCGGAGAGTTTCAGACTGCCTTAGCGACCACATCCGAGGTAATCAAAGCCGAACGTAATCAGAAGATAGGTGAACAGGCCGTTCTTGTTTTTGAAGCATATAATGGACCCCAAAATTTAGACAGTGTATTAAGACACAGGTAGGGATAGGAAAGGGGTTCAAAAATGCAAACTTTACGGTCCAAGCATACGCCGGCCTTCAAGGCCAGGGTGGTTTTAGAGGCGCTCCGAGAGGACAAAACGTCGGCTGAATTAGCCCAGGCCTTTCAGGTGCATCCCAGCCAGATACGACGTTGGAAGGCCCAGGTCAAGCAAGAGCTAGTGGAACTCTTTGGCGAAAAAAGGGAAAAACGGGACCGGGACCAAGAAAAACTGATCCAAGAACTTTACCGGCAGATTGGCCAATTAAAGGTGGAATTGGACTGGCTGAAAAAAAAGCTGGACTTATCCCCTAAAGACTCAAAAACGACGGGTACGGTTTGAATATCCCCTGTGGCCACTTCAAAATCCCCCACTAAGCAGACCTGATTTCCAAGAAAAACTGCCCGAATGGCGACAGAACGTACAAGCTCTCATTTGTTGGCATCAGACAGATGGGAGAGAGAAGGATGAACGGTTTGAAGCCGGATTTGCAAACGACGATCAAGACATTGCTGAGTACAGGCCTGAGCCAGAGGGAGATTGAGCGAAAGACGGGGATCGATCGAAAGACCATCCGAAGATACGCTCAGTCATTCAATTTGATGGCGTCACCAGAAAGTGAGCATGCAAAATCCCCCACTGAACCAGAGGTGGCCACCGGGTCCCTGGATGCCGCGAGGCAAAATCCCCCACCCCGGCCACCGGTTCAGGAACAAAAGCTGCCAAGGCAGGCTCGTTCAGCCTGTGAAGAGCATCGGGAGTGGATAGAGAAACAAGTGAGGCTGGGCCGCAATGGTATGGCCATCTATCAGGACCTGGTGGAGTTATTCGGTTTCACCCACCGTTACAACTCCGTAAAGCGGTTTGTCCGGGGGCTCAAAAGGAAAAATCCCGAGCAGTATGACCGGCTGGAGTTCCTGATGGGAGAAGAGGCACAGGTCGATTATGGACAGGGAGCGCCTACTCTTCATCAAAACGGGAAATATCTACGGCCGCGTCTTTTCATTATGACGCTTAAGTATTCCGGGCGAGCCTTTCGGAAAACCGTGTGGAAATCCGGCCAGGAAACTTGGTGCAAGCTGCATGAGGAAGGGTTCCGCTACTTTGGGGGGTGCCCCCAATACGTCACGCTGGATAATCTCAGGGAAGGCGTGATCAAGCCGGATATCTACGAGCCAGACCTTAATCCTTTATATGCCGCCATGTTGGAACACTATGGTGTCGTGGCGGACCCTGCCAGGGTCAGGGACTCGAACCGCAAGGGAACTGTCGAAAATGCGGTGAAACACGCCCAGAACACCGCCCTCAAGGGGCGCAAGTTCGACAGTATCGAGGCGCAGAATGACTGGTTGAAGCACTGGGAAAGCAGGTGGGCCTCACAACGGAGCCATGGCCGGTCCAAGCGCCAGGTAGAGGTCATGTTCCAGGAAGAAAAACCCTTTCTGGCGGCATTGCCGCTCATGCCGTTTCGCTATTTTGAACAGGAGACGCGGATGGTCTACGATGACGGGACGATCCAGGTGGGCAGGTCCTACTATGCAGCCAATCCGGCTCCGATAGGCCGCGCCGTGACGGTTCGGATCTTTGATAACGAAATCCAGATTCTGGACTCCCGCCGGATGGAGCTCATTCGCCGGCATCCAAAGAGCCAGCGGGCGGGATCACTGATGATGGAACCCGGAGACCGGATTTTCAATCCATCCAGGGAAACGGATAGACTGCTAGCCCAAGCCGAAGCAATCGGCCCGCAGACCTTCAGTCTGTGCCAGAAATGGTTTAACGAGGAAGGCCGCGGCGGTCAGCGGCGGATGTATGGGCTGGTAAATTTGGTACGGCATTACCCGGCCTGCGACATCGAGAAAGCTGCGCTCCTGGCGAAGGACAATGGACTGAGAAGCTCCAAGGCATTGCGACGGATGGTGGAGAGCCTGGCGGCAGAAGCGCAGGCAAGGGAGGCCCAACCATCAGATGAGCTCACGCAAGACCATCCTTTGATTCGCTCGGGTGAAGATTACGCCGCTTTCTGGGATCAGCACGCCGCCCAAGCGCCTGCACCGGCCGGACCTGTGCCCATCAAGCTCTCTCCTTCTAGATCTTCGGTAATTACACGGGAAACTTTCTCCCAAATCTGGCCACAGGCAAGCTGGTTTAAGGTTATCGCAGTCTTTAGCCTGGTGGTGGACGACAAGCGCCGCCACCGCGACGATGAGATCTGGGTCATATCTCCGTTTACGGCAGAATCACAGGCCTCGATGCACCTCAGCTTATCAGCAAATGTCTACAAGGACTTCAGTAGCGGTAAGGGAGGGGGCATCATGCAGTTCTGCCGGGAGATGTTGCGCCAGCAGGGTCGGGAAATGAGCAGGCTCGAAGTAGCCCAGTGGATGATATCCGTAGGAATCTCCCTGGCCCAAACTGATGAAAAAACAGATTATCCGGAAAACCGAGCCGCCGGCTGCAAATCAGGTCAATCGCGCCATCGAGGTCGATCTGCGCCCCTTTCTGCGCTCAGATCACCCCGAATGGGATCGCCGGGGCATATCCGCCCAAACCTGCCGCTACCTGGGGTGCGGCTTTTTGCCTCCGCGCCCGGAAGCAAACCGCACCTCTCCCCTCAATTCCAGGTTGGTGTTTCAGATCCGTGGCCTCAAAGAAAACCCCGCCGGTGTTCAGCCAATCATTCTCAGTCATAGCGGGCGGGCACTCTCCCCGGAGCCGGAAGACCAGGATGGAAAATATTGGAGCGAACGTATTTGGCCTGGTTCTGGTGGAGGGTTTTTTTGATGTGGCAAAGCTGGTGGAAGCGGGTTGCCGCAATGTCGGCGCCCTGATGGGTTCGCATATCGCCGCCGAACAGATTGACCGACTGGAATGGATGCGCTCCAGGATCGGGTTCTCCCGGATGGTGTTGTTTCTGGACCGGGACCAGGCCGGTCGAGAAGGGGCCAGGAAGGCGGCCCATCAACTTCGAGGTCATAACTTCGAGGTGTGCGTGTTTGACTGGGACCTGAGCATCTTCTGGAATGATCATTCCCCAGGCCCGCTCCCCAACTCTATTAAAGACCCTGCCGATATGTCGGTGGCACAACTGTGCAGTTTGCGCACCCGAGGCCTCATTTAGAAAGATGAACTACCGGATGAAAAAAGGAAACAGGAGCCAAACCGATGGACATGCCGTTAGCAGAAATCCAAAGACATCTGGGGAGGCTTCGCCTTCAGGGCATGAACGCCACGCTGGAGACTCGACTCATTCAGGCCAATCAGGGTGCCTCCTGCTCGGAGGTCTTTGCCGGCTTGGTGCAAGATGAGTTGGATTGGCGAAGCTCACGGCTCTGCGAGACCCGCTTCAAGGCTTCTGGTCTCACCGAGCGGCCCACTCGGACGGAATTTGACTGGGGCTTCAATCCGAAATTGCCCAAAAAGGAAATCTACGAACTGGTAAGCGGCAAGTTTATCCGAGAGGGCGATGACGCCCTGCTGATCGGCTCCCCCGGAACCGGGAAGAGCCATATCGCCAAGACAGTGGCCCATGCCGCCATTCAAACTGGGCATAAAATCGTGTACCGGGAAGCCCATACATTTTTTGAAGACCTCTTTGCAGCTAACCAGCTCAAACGGAGAAAAAAGCTGACCAAGCTCTTCTCCGAAACCGATCTGCTGATCATTGACGACCTGTTCCTGCGTAAGAACGTGCCGGAACAGGCCGCCGACGACTTGGTCGATAACATCATGAATCGCTACTCCTCCAGAAAAAGCACCATGATAACCTCCAATCGACCTCTGGAGGATTGGGGGAAGCTCCTCCGGGACAACGCCGCCTCATCGGTTATCCTGGACCGCCTCCTGCACCGGGGCCACCTTCTCAAGTTCGAGGGCAAGAGCTACCGCCTCAAGGAGGCATCCCGGCGCCTGACAGAAAACAAAACAGAAATCTCTAGGATGAAAAAGGAATAAGAATGGACCACTGAATAGGTTATTGGTAGACTATTACTCTACTGTCGCCTGGGGGATTTTGACCCGGCCACAAGTGGGGGATTTTGAAGTGGCCATCGGGGCTAGACAAACCATATTTCAAAAATACCAAAATTCCAGAGCCGCTCAAGCCTACAGACAGTTAGCCAAGGAACTTCTCACGATTCTCGGTGTTAAAGAACAATCCTCTAACAAGACACCAAAAATTAACCATGGAAAAAACTAAAAAAAAGCGCCGAGGCCTGGCAGATCGGATTCGAGAATTAGGGACTAACACGCATAAAAACTTAGACGATTCCGTTCTTATTCTGCAAAAAATGTCGTGTAATTCTCACAACCTAGATACTCCGAGAATTGTACCTTCTATAATAAACCAGGATGGCCAGCAGGGTGGCCAGCAGGATATTAGGCTACCTGACCAGCTGGCTGAATTGCCCTTATTTTTTTTAACCGATAAACAAAGAAAGGTTCTTCAATTTTTATATGACAGAAAACACCGGTTTACCAATGTAGTCATTATTCATAAATATACCGGCGTTCCTGTTGGAACTATTAAAGATTCCATTAGAATTTTGAAGCAGAATGGTTTAATTCGTTACACGAAATTCAAAAAATATGGAAATCTATCAGGTTTTACATATGATCTAGATAATGCCTTATGCGGCAATTTTTTAACTGATATATATAAATTTACCCATCCACCTGGCCATCCACCTGGCCATCCACCTGGCCAGCTACCTGGTACCTATAGTAGTAGTAGTTTTTTAAAAGTACCTACTACTACTAAGGAAATTCACAATCCCACAAAGTCCATAGAGGAAGCCCTGGCCAACCACCCCGAACTAGGTTACTGGCGGCAAAAGGGTCTGACCGCCAAGCAGATCGAACAATGGATGAAGCTTACCGGCGCTACCCTCAACAACATGGTCAAGTCCCTTTGCCATTGCCGCTATGAAATGGTGGACCTCGACCACGAGAAGTCCAAGCCCATCGAAAACGTCTTCAACTGGTTTTTCCGGGTGATTGAACGGGCCGGCTTTTACCCGGCTCCCAAGGGCTATAAATCCTACCTGGATAAGCAGGTTGAACTGGAAAAACAAGCCCTGGCCGAGCAGGAGCAGAAATTACAGGAGCTTCGGGAAATCCAGCAGGCTAAAATAGACCAGGAAAGGGAACTGGCCTTCCGGGAGATGCTGAACAACCCCGAAGGAGAGCTTTATCAGACCTGCTATAATCGGCTGAATCATTTTGCTCAGAAATCTACCCGGATTGAGCTTTTCGAGATGGCCATGCGGAAGGCGTTCGACGAGGTGACGACGGAGAAAGATCGGGAGATGGTGGAAGCAGCGGAAAAATCCGGGTGAGGCTCACCGCCGCCACCTTCTCCATTCGCGCGGATTTTGATGCGGATCCCGGGGCCGGTTGATCTTGTCTTTCAGGACCC
>JAQVHY010000036.1 GCA_028695935.1 Desulfobacca sp. | reverse complement strand
GGCGCGGGTGATAATTACGTCCCCCTCCCCCCAGCCCCCTGCCACCAGGGGCGGGGGAGTTTACGAGGGCGCGGGTGATAATTACGTCCCCCTCCCCCCCAGCCCCCTGCCACCAGGGGCGGGGGAGTTTACAGAGGTATACTGTAAGGGTTTTTTTACAGAAAACCGAAAACAGAAAACAGAAAACTCTTTTATTAGGGGATTAGGGGAGGCCCTGGATGAACACCATCACCATGCCCGCGGCCATCGCCAGGCCATAGGGGAGGCCGGGGGTCTCATCAATCTGCGGGGCGTGGGGGTTTACGCCGCCATGTCGGCAGAGGACAAAATTGACCACGAAGACCCAGGCCTGACGGAGCTTGAGCCATAACCGGCCGCGCCACCATAACAGGCCCACGGCCAGCACCCCGCCGGTCAGGGCCATATAGATAAAGAGATACAAAGTTAGCTGGGGCCCCAGCCAGGCCCCCAGGGCGGCCAGGGCCTTGACATCCCCGGCCCCCATGCCGCCCAGGGCGTAAGGCAGGAGGAGGAGACCGAAGCCCAACAGGAGTCCGGCCCCCCCGTTCAGCAACCCGCCCCAGCCCTGGAACACCCCCTGGAACATCAGTCCGGCCAGGGCCGCGCTCAAGGTCAGATAATTCGGGATGCGCTGCGTCCGGACATCGCCCCAGGCGATCCAGAGCGCCAGGAGCAGCGGGACCACCAGATAGGTGGGGGCCAGGAGGCAATTTTGGATGTGGTTTAAAAATGTCGGCATTTTAACTTAGCTCTGATGCACGGCGGCCGCCCATCTTGGGGACCGCCTTTATTAAAATTAATTATGACCCTCCTCCTCCTACTTCAGTCTCTATTGTCTGTGTTACATCATTAAATATATTACCAAGGCCGGTATAAAATGCTCTTACTCCAACAAGTAATAAGCCAGCGACCACTGCGGCCATCAGGGCATACTCCACGGCGCTGACGCCGGACTCATCTTTAAAGAAGTTTTTGATTTTTTCCATTGAATTTCCCTCCAAATTAATGTTTCTTCGGTTGGTTGATGATTAAGCTTAAATTATTACCTTATATCGACAATTTTATGGCGGTTTGTTCTACCCTGGCGAATCACCTCCTTTAAAGCTTTTGGTCAGCGGACAAAATTTCCTCTTTATTTTTTTTATTATCCTCACCCAAAAATTTTTTCTTTCCGGGAGAGGGGCTTATGTACTTTTTATCAGCGCCAGGCATTATGATATTAATTCCTGAAAACTGTCCCCCAGGGCAGAATACAACCCACTGAGGCTAGTGTAGAAGCTCTCTATTCCCGCCAGGACCAAGATTGTGGCTAGGGCTGCCATGATCACGTATTCCACGCTGCTGACCCCCGACTCATCCTTAAGGAAGTTTTTGATCTTTGCCATCTTTTCTGCCTACAACTATTTATTTATTTTTCGACCTGTAGGCGATTAAACTTTACTACCTTAAATCATCTCTCCCCCTTGCGGGAGAGGGCTAGGGTGAAGGGGATTAATTTTAGCCATCAGGGAATCAGGGCCGCGTTGCTGAGGCGGACGCCGAACAGCCCCAATTGCCCCTGCGCCTCCTTGGCGTCCACATTTTCGATATAGCGGAAATGACCGTGCAGGGTATGGCCATCTTGGCCTACCGCGTCCACCGCGGTGATGACATAGTTGGCAAAGCCCAAGATTTTCTCGGTTTGAACGAAATCGGCTCCCTCGATTACCGGCACGATGACCGAAAAGCCGCCCGGCTGCGCGGCCTTATTCGCCAACCAATTCCACATATTCCCGGACATATTACCGTTAAACAGCTTGATATAATGTCCGGCCATAACATCCGGGGAGGGCGTCCCGCCATCACCGGCATAATATTTGGCGTAATTGAATACCAGATTTGACCCGCCGCCCTGGTTAAAGAAGGTGGTCCAGCCACAGGTGTCGGTAGTGGCGGGCATGGTGGAGAGATCAAAAGTAACTGCGGACCCGTAATTGACCCAATCAAAGGCAGCCCGGCACACGGCCAGGGGAAAGACCTGGCCTCACCAGAATTTCCCGGCCCAGCCCAGATAGGCCCGGCTGGTCACCGCCAGTGTTAAGGGATCTCCCCAGAAGAAATTGAACAACCGGCCATTGATCTGTTGATTCTTGCGGATGGTGACTTCACAGGTATCAATGGCATCGGGGTTGGTATCCGAGCTGGGTTCGACCGTGGAAGCAAAACAGTGATTATCGAAGTCCCATTTGCCGAACTTGATGTCCACATCCGGAAGCTCGGCCACGGTTTTGTCTTCGTCTAAGGGTATGGGATTTTGGGTGGCGATCTCTCGGACCATGTCCCGGATATGCCATTTACTTCCACCTGGTAACCCTGATCGCCCTCCTTGACTGTCAACAGCCGGGCGGCCCCGGCCGTGGCCCCGGCGTCGGCGGCAGTCTGCATCTTGACGATGGTGTCCTGCCAATGGCCATAGTCCACCGCCAGGGCCGCGATGACCAGGATAGCCAATAAACTTATAGCTGTCATGACGGCGACGCTGCCTCGGTCGTCAGTGATGAATCGGCGTAGGCGTTTCATGATCTGCTCCTAAAGCCGTTCAAACAGCATCTTGGCGGTGGCGCTCAAGGTCGTCTGAGACGGGATGGTCGGAGGATCAGGATTATCCGGGTCGCTGATAAAGCTGGCCATAACATTAGGCACCATAAAAAACTGGAACGGCAGGCTGGCAGTGACTTCGATTCTCTTGTCATTATACCAACCACTGGGGCCGGTGGTAGGAACCACCTCAGCAGTTACCGTCAGGTTGGTGGTATCCACTCCACCGGCCAGGACATATTCCCGGACTTTATTTTTGACCAGGTATAAATTGACTTCGGAGGCTTTGTAGCGGGAGCCGACCCGGGCCCCTTCGCGGACTCCGGCGCTCAGGACGTGTTTGACCCAATAGGCGTGGCCAAAATCGACGATGCCGGCCAACAGGGCCAATAAAATGGGGAGCACCAGGGCAAATTCTACCGAAATATTGCCCTGCCGATCTCTTAACAGCCTAATCATGAGGTACCTCCTATAATAGGAGAAGGATATTTTTTACCTTTGGGGCGCAAAAAACTGGCCCCCAAAAGTAAAGGCCCGATAATTCGGGCCTGGGCGGTATTTGATTACTTCGGTAATCCCGCTACCCTGGCCCAGAGGCTGTAGGTCGGTGACTTTGCGTCCTACCCTTTCGAGTAGTTTGCCTTTGTCGGTAATTTCAATTTTTCTGTATTTATTATCGGCATCCTTGATTCCAGACTTTAATTTTTTCCTATCCCAGGCAATTACACCTTAAATTAAAGGCTTATAGTTTTTTTTCCTGATTTCTAAATAAATATTGTTCATTTTCCTGAACTTCTTGATGATCCAATAAATTGCCATATGTTTTTAATGAATTATATGTTTTATTTTGTGAACGCTTTGTTTATTCTTCCGAACATAGTTTTGGCCTGGTTGCCCTGGCCAGACCGTCTGACATACCCGTGATTAAAGAATCGGTCCCCATTTAAGAAGAATTTAATTTTGGCAGAGAGAACTATTGAGTATTAATTGGAGCAAGCTTTATGCCAAATTTATGGGTGGTACAACCGCAGTGCTTAGATCTGGTAAAATAATCCCGGAGGCTAGGGTTTTTATGACCGAAGCGGAGCTGGCCCAGTTTTTGGGGAAATATTGTTATCTGGAATGGGAGCAAGACGGCCGGGTCAGTGGCATCTCGGGCTGGGTGCGGAAAATCGCCACGGGTTGGGTGTTAGTGGATTATGGCCCCAAGGTGCGGATCGCGGCGATTGTCCGGGTCAAGGTTTTGAGGGCGCCATGAATGGCGCCCCTACGGGAATAGGGTAGATATTACAGGGTGGTCGTCGGGGCGACCCGTCGGCTCGCCCCGAAATTAAAAAAATTAGCACAACCAGCTAGTTTCCATCCGGAAACTCCCCCGCCCCTGCTGGGAGGGGGTTGGGGGGAGGGGAACAATGGTTTGCGGATGGACACCGGTTAGGGCAACGGTAAACCTAGGCCTTGGGCCACGCCCTGGCCATAGGCCGGGTCGGCTTTATAAAAATGTTGGACCATGCGCTCCTGGATAAATCGGGGCACGGTCTTGAGGCTGTTGACCAGATTTTCGATAAGCCGGGCCTGGGCGTCCGGGGGCATCAGCCGGAAGAGGTTGCCGGGTTGAATATAGTCGGCATCGACCAGCGGTTGGCCATAGCGATCGGCATCGCCGGAGATCTTTAAGGGCGGCTCTTTATATGCCGGATTTTCCTGGGGGCCGCCGAAGCTGTTGGGCTCATAAACCGGGCTATTGCCGCCGTTGTCATCGCAGCGCATGAAGCCGTCACGCTGATAATTGTGGGCCTGGGTAGCGCGGGGGCGGTTGATGGGCAGCAGGGCGTAATTGACCCCCAGGCGATAGCGATGGGCGTCGGCGTAGGAGAAGATCCGGGCTTGCAGCATCTTATCCGGGGAAAAGGACAGGCCGGGGACGATGTTGGAGGGCTCGAACGCGGCCTGCTCGATCTCGGCAAAGTAATTCATCGGGTTGCGGTTCAGCTCCATAATGCCCACTTCGATGGGCGGATAGTCGCCGTGCGGCCAGACCTTGGTCAGGTCAAAAGGGTTCCAGCGGTAGGTCTCGGCTTCGGCCTCCGGCATCACCTGGATCTCCAGACGCCACTTGGGGTTGTCCCCGCGTTCGATGGCCTCGAAGAGATCGCGGGTGGCCCAGTCGGGGTCCTGGCTGACGATGCGGTCCGCCTCTTCCTGCCGGAAATTGTCGATGCCTTGCAGGGTCTTGAAGTGGAACTTGACCCAGAAGCGCTCGTTATCGGCGTTGATCATACTGTAGGTATGGCTGCTATAGCCGTTCATATGGCGGAAGCCCTTGGGGATGCCGCGGTCGGAAAACAGGATGGTGACCTGATGCAGGCTTTCCGGCACCAGCGACCAGAAATCCCACCACATGGTGGTGGAGCGTAGATTGGTCTGCGGCATACGCTTCTGGGTGTGAATAAAGTCCATAAATTTCATGGGATCGCGCACGAAGAACACCGGGGTGTTGTTGCCCACCAGGTCCCAGTTGCCTTCGGCGGTATAGAATTTCAGGGCAAAGCCGCGCACGTCGCGCACCGTATCCGCGGAGCCGCGTTCCCCGGCCACGGTGGAGAAGCGGGCCAGCATTTCGGTCTGCTGGCCGACCGGGGAGAAGATTTGGGCTTTGGTATAACGGCTGATATCCTGGGTCACGGTAAAAATGCCATGCGCGCCGGCGCCCTTGGCGTGCACTACCCGTTCCGGGATGCGCTCCCGATTGAAGTGGGCCATCTTCTCAAACAGGGCGAAATCTTGGGCCAATAAGGGGCCGCGCGGTCCCGCGGTCAGAGAGTTCTGATTATCCGCCACTGGAATGCCCGAGGCGGTGGTCAGGTTAGGTTTGCCTGCCTTTGGTTCTTGGTCATGACTGCTCATATTGCTCTCCTTTATTAATTTTGGTTGCCGATTGCCGATTTTTTATTCTGCCTTGACAGTCGGGGCAGAGGCCATAATATTCCATCCGATAGTCCAGGACCTGAAAACCTACCTTATCCGCCAGATGCTCGGCGCTGATGGGCAGAGGCGCAACCAGGTCCTGGATTTTGCCGCAGCGGGTACAGATCAGGTTGATATGCGGGGTCAGATTGGTCTCATAACGGTTGTCCAATTCGAACTCCAACACTTTGAGCAGGCCAGATTTCACCAGAATCCCCAGGGTGTTATAAACCGTGGCCAGGCTTAAGCCGGGGTAGGTCTGACGAACTTCGTCATAGACCTGGCGGGCGCTGGGATGACTGCCAGTAGCGGCCAGATAGGCCAAAATCGCGGCGCGTTGCGGGGTCAGCCGGTAACCAGCGGCCCGTAACGCGGCCTCCATTCGTTTGGCAGAGCGAGCGGCGGTCAAATTGGCCTCGTAATTGAATTATTCTTGGAACGCTTATTGATTTATAATCATTATTGATTAATAAAAGCAACAAAAAAATGCGATTTTTTTTTAATTCCTGTTAATTTTTTTAACCAGGGATTGCTTGCCAGGTTTAGGCCGGAAATTTTGGCAGAAAAAGGGAGGCTAGGGGTCTTACGCACCGGACCGCAAGATCAAGGTTGAGATCGGATTAAGAAAAGTTAATTTGGATTGCCGGACAATAGTAGCTTGGCTTACTCCGGCGAGATAACATAGTGGTCATCATCATCTAGTTTGACGTGCAGGACCTGATGATGTTTGAGGTCTTCCACTTGGGAGACTTCGAGCTTAAGCAGGCCGGCGACCTCAGAATTTTGGGTGATGGAACTACAGCTATTACGGCGTTCCCCCCGGATTCTGACGAACGATAGGTTATAGTAGGTCCAACCGATGAGAATAAAGACAATGACGACCGTAATCATACCGCCATTTTTTAGAATATGGATGAGTTCCCCGTAGCCCTGATCCCCCAGGAGATAGTGGTGCAAGGTTTGGAAACCCAACAGCCACAAGCACAAGGTAAAAATCGGGAGCAGGATATAGACATACGCCGTCCAACAAACGATGGTGATAAAAGATTCGATAAACCAGCGTAGGTACGACTTGAGATCGTTCCTTATGATGATTTCAGGGTATGGATACCCCGGTCGGGACTTTGCCATTTGATCGTGATCCTCGAACGCCGCCAGAAAACGTTAATAACCCCTTTCACTGCCGACAGGGCGCTGATGATCCAGTAAGCGGCGGGATACCAGATGACCCAGAAATAATAGGACAGGAAAGACTTTTTTTCGTAACGGTAATCAATCAGAAAGCTGGTAAGGAATTCCAACAGGCAAGCCAGGCCCAGGATGGCGCCGAACCAGCGGGGCAGGACGGGATTATAATAAGTAGTAATATTGTTATGCACCGTGACCACGGTAGGGCAAGTAGTAGTAAAAAAATAGAGGTTGCAAAAGCCGTCAAAGATGCCGAACACCATCCAGAGAATAACCAGAAAGGTAAAACAATAAGCCCACAGAATACCGGTGAAGTATTCGGTATAGACCGGCCACAGGCGGCGGCAGTGGTAATTCAGCCAGATATTCCGGTGTTTTTTGAGAACCTCTACCCCGCCTTGGGCCCAACGCACGCGCTGATGCCAGAGTCCTCTCAAGGTTTCCGGGACCAGGACCCAGCCCAAGGCTCGGGGTTCATAGCGGATATCCCAGAAATGCCGTTGCAGCTTCCAGGTAATGTCGATATCTTCAGTCACGGTGTCGCCATCGAACAGGCCACTATGCAGCAGGGCGCTTTTGCGGTAGGCGGCGAGGACGCCCGAGACGGTGAGCAGCTTGCCCAAGATGCGCTGAGTTCTCTTGATTAAGCCGATAATGTTGGAATATTCCCCTACCTGAATCTTGCCCAATAAAGAGGTGCGGTTACGGACCCGGGGATTGCCGGTGACCGCTCCGACCCGCGGGAAGTTGACCAGATGCCAGGCCATCCAGCGCAGCACATCCTGGTCAACCAGGCAATCGGCATCGATGGTCAGGAGAAACTCGCCTTTGCTGAGCAGAATGCCAATATTCAACGCCTTGGATTTACCGCTATTAGGTTCCAGATGCACTACTCGCAGCCAATCAGTCTGCTCGGCCGCCAGCCGGTTCAAAATCCCGGCGGTGTCATCGGTGCTGCCGTCATTGATGACGATTACTTCATACCGGGGATAGTTTAGATTTTCCAGGCTCAGCACGGTTTCCTGGATGACCGCGGCTTCATTGTGGGCCGGAATGATAATCGTGAAAAAGGGGTAATATTTCAGGCTGGGACAGGTTCCCCGTTCTCGACGCAGGCTGAAAATCACCCCTCCCAGCATCCAGGTGAGGCTCATATAGAGTGGGTAGAAAAAGACAAAGTAACCGATAAAATCCAATATTCTCATTAACCTGTCCAGTGGTTGGAAAGCCCGCCGTAACTCGTGCTGCAACCATTTACTTTTTCCCTAAATCGGATTAGCAATCAGAAAACATTAATCCCTTCCCAGGACAGACAACCTGACATAGACCTTACTTATTTGTTAATATTTATTAATTGAGAAATATGACGATTAAATTATTTTTATCTATCATTTTTCCGGCAAATCCTCTCGTCCCGAAATCATGGGGGAGAGCTGATCAATCTCAGGTTTATCGAGATAGACATCATCCGGGTAATAGGCGATATGCCGGGCCCCTTGCGACACCAGGTAACGCAGGTCTTGGGTAATGTTAGGGGACTTAAGCCAAGTTTTCTGCTGCCAATCAAAGGCTTGGACCTTGAACACCACCCGGTCCAAGGCCCCGAAATTTCGGGCCCGTTCCACTAGCTGGGCGTACCAAGATGATTTATTTTTCACCTTCTCCATATTAGCATAGGCCATAATCACCGTATAATCATAGGAGGCCAGATAGCTGGCGAAATTCTGGGCAAACCATTCCTGGGCGCTGGGATTGAGGACCGGTTCGCTGTAAATATTGCGGGCTACCTGAATCTGGGGGCGGTAGCGTCGCACGATGTTCGTCAACTGATTAATAAATTCATTCAAGACCTCGGTTTTACAATCAAACCACGGCCCGCGCCACGGTTCCCCCTCTACCAGGCCGGGTTGAATCTGCCAGCCGGAGCGTTGGGCAAATACTTCCAGGGCCGCGGGGTGAAAGTCCTCAAAATCATTGAGATAAGCATCATCCTGAAAAAGGATGCCATCGAAGTTGACATGGATAGCCAGGTCCTGAAAGATCTTGCCAACGATCTCTAAGGTCTGCGGAGCAAAAGGGGACAGTCGGCGATACCAGGAGGTGGTAATCGAAAGCTGCCCGTCTTTATACTCCCGGACCTTGAGCTGGTCATTGAGGCGCGGGTCGGGAAGCTCATAGCTCAACACCGGCATCCAGACAAAGACTTTGATGTTCCGCACCCGCAGGCGGTTAACCGCGTGGCTGAGAAAATCCATCTCTACCGGCAACACCCGGTTGGGAAAGTATAGCGCGCTGATATTGCCCGAGCCTTCCTGATCGACAAAGCCCTGAATAAAGACGGTATTAACCCCCAGGGCCACCAGCCGCTCGATGAGCAGCCCCAGATTATGGTCGCTTTCGGCATAAGAGCCTGGTTCGATAATGGCGTCCAGATCCACCTGAGCCGCCCGCATCGGCAGGTTATCTTTAAATTGGCGGGCCAGCCCCTCCTTAAACAAGGGGGCCCAGTAACGATGCGGTAGCATATATAATCTTTTTACCCGCAGAAGATCTCGCACCTGAGCCAGACCGGATTCCAGGGTCAGAACTATCTTAAACCCCAGGCGGGCTGCTTCTTGGAGGCCCAGTTCATTGTAAGCCCCATAGGGCCAGGTCAGGATATAGGGGTTGCCCCCGACTTTGGACCGCAGCAGGGCAATGCTCTCGGCCAGATCAGTCCTAAGCCGGGTGCGAAATTCCGCTTCGGTCTCGTAGCGCTGGGCCTCGGGAAAATATTGAAAGGTTTCCGGCGCTGGTTCCACATTACCCGCTGGATTGGCCAAAATGTGCTGGTGAAGGGCATGGCTATGGGAGGCGATGGTAACCAAGCGGGAAGCCCCGACTTCCCGCAACTGCTCCCAGCTCATCAGCTTTTTGGTCTTATAAATGGCGGCCTGGGGGTTATCGATCCAGGAGGTGACGACGGAGAGGACGACAGGGATTTTATAAAGCTGCAGCACTGGATAGACAAAGGTATAAAAGGACTCATAGGCATCATCAAAGGTCAACAACAATGCCTTGTTAGGGAGGGGGGCATGGCCCTGTGCCGCGGCCAACAGGTCCTGGGGGCTGATGAACGTAAAGCCGTGGGTTTTGAAAAACTCCAACTGTTTAACAAACTGAGATTGGCTGATGTCGTCGCCGACCCACTCTTCTACAGGAATATCATGGTAGGTCAGGGCGATAAAGGTGTCGCCGGCCGAAGCTGGTGCAGTGCTCAACCAGGCTAGGGCCAGAAACAGGGCCAGCCCCTTAAAAATATTTGCGGAAAGTAAAATACGTTCCCAAGACATGGGTATATTCACCGGTATAGACCCTCAGGTCGTACGACACATTCCAGGTCAGGCCAAAGGTCTTAGAGAGATTAAATAGCTGTTCATAGGTAATCCCGGCCACAGGATAGACCGACTCTTTATGTTCCTTGACTATGCCACCCCGGGGATAAAAACTGGAGCGCCATTTGGTATCGTAGCGCTGGTGATGTATCCAGTGCACGGTGGGAGTAAAAAGCACGGCGTAGCTATAGAGCGGGCTGAAGTAAGACACATCCTGGTCGGTATAGCGTAAATAATTTATCTCGGTGCCCAACCACAATTTGACCTCGGGATGGTTGATGACCTGGCGGTTAATCCGTAAGGTCGCCGAGGGGTTAAGATTATCATCGGAAAACCAGTTGACCCCAAAGCTCAGACTGCCTTCCAACAGGTCGCTGGCCACGTAGCGCAAAGCCAGCAGACCGGTTTTGGCCCGCATACCCTCGGCCCGGGCCCGGATGGGGACGTTGAGGCTAAAGGAATCGAATTCCGCGATAATGGTGAGCGGGTCCGTGGGCCACCAACGCAGTTGGGTAAAAGAACCGAGGTCCCGGCCCCGGGTATAGTCGAAGGTAATGGCCTGCCGCCAGGCTAACTCCGGATGGATGATCCAATCATAACCCCAGTTTAAGCGGTCCCAACTGAACTCCAGGGATTCCCCCCGATCGAACTCCGAGGAAATATATTGCCGCACGATTTGGGTATAGAGTTTAAAAGTGGGGGAGTAGGGCACCTCCAGCGAACCGACCGCATAGTATTCCGTGGCTCCTTGAAACTCCTTGGTAAAATAGATCTCGGGAGAGAAAAACAGCGAGTCTTCCACCCGGAAGGTGTCCATCAGATTTTGGATGTGAAGATTGGTGGGATAGCGGGCATAAAGTTGACGGGCCAGGGCGCGGGCCTGGTTTTTCATATTTAGGGTGTTCAGGGTCCAGGCCTGGCCCACCAGGGCCCCCTTGTCGAGCGGATCGATGGTTTTCACCACCTGGAATTCTTCTAAGGCCCGGCGGGGCCATTGGCGCCAGAGGTAAACTTGGGCCAGGCCGGACCGGAAGGCGGTGTTGAGGCCGGCCTCTTGCAGCGCGGCTTCGAAATGCTCCTGAGCCTGACGCAATTTGTCCTGATAGGCCAGAAACCATCCCTGATTGTTAACCAGGCTCTGCTTATCATCGATGTACCGCTTGTGCAACAGCACCGGAGCTTTTTTGTCCTTGACCAGCCGTTGGGTCTGGGCCAACTGCTCTGCCAACCGGGCCAGCATCTCGGCCGCCCGGTCCCACTGGCCCAGTTCCACATAACAGGAATATAGCCCCATCCGAGGTTTGAAAGGCTCACTCGGATTTTTCTCCAGGGTCAGTTCATAAAAGGTAACGGCCTGTTCCGGCCTTTTTAAGTACAAGTAGGCGTCGGCTACGGCCTCGGTAGCCCAATAAGGGGTCGGTTGACCCGCCCGCTCCAGGAGGGCGTATTGCTCCAAGACCTCGGCCATCCGGTCCTTTTGGCGCAGGGCCACGAGGTAATCACTCCGGGCCCGATAATTTTCCGGATTCTGGGCCAGTTGCCTTGCCAGTATCTGGATAGCCAGATCGACCTCTTCCCACTGCAACCGTTCTACGGCCTGGTCTCCGGTGACGCTAGCCAGCAGTTCGGGATCTTTGACCCCTTGGGCCACGGCGACATGCTGCGCCTGGGAACTGGCCCCCAACCGGGCCAGGAGAAACACCTCCATATAGTTAACGGTCTCCGCCGGAATCAGGCGACGCTTCCGGCCCTCTTCCCAGGCCTGGTAGGCGGACAGAAAATCCCGCAAGCGACAACAAGAATAAATGAACCCCTTAAAGGCCTCGGCATCGGCGGGATCATAAGTACGGGCCAGGCTATACAGACTTTTGGCCTGGGCAAAATCGCGCTTTTCGTAAAAGGCCTTGGCAATGTTGCTGGGCACATAGCGCACGGGCTGTAGCTCCGCTCTGTGCCGCCGATAATAAGCTATTGCCGCATCATATGCTCCGGTCCAGACCAGACAGACCAGGTAATCGGCCTTTAGATGGACATTATCCGGCAAAATCATTAAAGCCCGCTCTAGCAGCGGCAAGGCTTCCTGATTCTGCCCGGCCCGGATCAACTGCAAAGCCCGATCATAATCTTGCCAGGCCTGGGCCGGCGACCCTGGCTGAGCGCTGGCCGGTGCCGCCAGGATCAACAACACAAAGAACACCTGAACACCTAACGCCAGCACCGGCAGGCTCAGTCTGGGCAACAAACTATAAATTTGGACAGCAGGTTTCAGCATATTAGAGGTGCGCTATTATCAACTTTAATTACTACCTTTGTCAATTATTTAATACAGATTATTGATCAATTTTTTTTATTCAAACAATGGGACATTTTATGTTCTAAATATTTATTAAATTTTGGAAAAATTTTAAATTTTAGGCTGGTTCAGATACAGCAAAGCAATTAGGAAGTTTTTGATATGCTCAACTTCCTGAGGATGCTTGCACACACCCAAACCCCGGTCAGGGTTTAAGCCAGTTATTGATAATTGTCTAAAGTCCTGGCTGGTCTTCTGGGCAATCGAGGTAGGTTTTAGCGGAAGGGAGGCAAGGAGTTTTTTTAACTGGTTTATTTTAGTTACCGGTCGGGTGGCGCCCTTAAATTGGGCTTTTGACCATTAGCTAATCAGGAGTTTACTAAAACAACATCCCCCTTGACAAAGGGGGATGTTGATAGACTAGATTATGATTTTTTCAAGCTCAGGCCAACAGGACATTAAGCCCCAGGTTATTGTCCTGAAACCCCTAACTCTTGTAACTGTTTCTTAGCCGCTTCCTTTTCGGCAAAGTCGCCTGGAGCGGTTAAGACATTTTGCAGAGCTTCCCGGGCCTGGTCAACTTCTCCCAGTTTGGCAAGGCAATACCCCAAATGATAAAGGGGCACCGGTTGTTTGGGGGACCGGGCGACAGCTTGCTCCAGGTATTTTTTGGCTCCGGCAAAATCATTCTGTTTACAGAGAATCCAACCCAGGGTATCGAGAAGACGAGGGTCATCGGGGTGATCGTCCAACACCTCGGTCGCCAGCTTTTTGGCCCGGTCTAAGTTTTCCGGGGTAGGTTGATACTCGGCCAACAGGTAGGCCAAGTTGTTGCGCACTAGGGGAACCGCTACCTTGCGTTCCAGAAGTTGATTATATAGGGCAATGGCCTTGTCGGCCTGTTGATGTTTTTCGTAGAGCTGGGCCAGGGCAAAGGCGTAAAACACCGGATTGTTAGGGTCTGCCGTTTTCTGGGCCAATTCTTCTATGACCTTTTTCACGTCGGGTTGCTTATCATAGGCGGCTACCAACAACCCCATGGCCGGGGCATCGTTGGGTTGGAGGGTTAAAGCATCTTCCAGGGCCGTAGCGGCGGCCTCGGGTTGACCCTGGGCTAACAGCAACTCGCCCAGAATCTGATGGAGTTCTGGATTCCGGGGGTTTTGGATCAGGGCCGCACGCACCGCGGCCAGGGCTCGAGCCGGTTGCTTTTCCTTCAAGTGAATGGTTACCAGCAGCCGTAAGCCTAGCAAAAAGTTGGGGTCTTGCGTCAGCGCGGTATCCAGAAACTTGACGGCCTCTGGGGGCTGGTTATTTTTCAGGCTGAGCAGGGCCAGCTTGAAATAGCCCTGGGGATTCTTGGGCTCCAGGTCGATCATTTTCTTAAAGGCGGCGCGGGCCTGCGTGGTATTTCCTTTTAGGACATAGACATCCCCCAAATAACCCCAACTGGCCAGGTCTTCTTCGTTAGACCGCAAGTGTTCCTTGATAATTTTAATTAATTCATCGTAATTTTTATCTTGAGCATAAATATTATATAGAAAACGTCTGGCCTCCCAATAATCGCCTTTCTGAGCCAAAGCCTTTCTGGCGTTCTCCTTGGCTAATTCGGGCTCTTTATTAATCAAGTGAGCCCTGGCCAGCAGGAACCAGAATTCAGGATTTTGGGGCTGCTCTTGGGTCAGAATGCGGAAGTTGTTTACCGCCTTCAGGCCATCTTTTTGGGCCACACCAATTAATCCCTGAATTCTTAGAGCGGTCATATCCTTGGGATTGGTCTGCAGCACTTCCTGAGCCAGCTTTTCTGAGGCTTCCAGTTGGCCGCGGGTCAGGTTTAAGGCCGCCAATTGACCTTTGGCCCGGAGTCCATTAGGGCCAGTAGGGTCGCTGGTGGCGATGTCCTGTAATATCCGTTCGCCCCGTCCGGTTTTCCTCGCGGCCAGGTAATAGTCGGCCAGCAGGAATTTGGCCTGGAAATTTTGGGGATGTTGTTCAATAAAATCCGTCAGAACCTTTTCCCCTTCGTCAAACCGGCCTCGACTATTAAGAAAGCTGGCCAGATCCCGAGCGTGCACTTCCTGGTCCGGTTCCACTGTCATCTTCTGTCGTAAGGTTTGCTCGGCCTTATCCCACTGGCCGGTGACGGCATAGAGGCGAGCCAGCTCTTCTTGGAATTTAGGGTTTTTAGGCTCAATTGCGATGGCTTTTTTCAGGGCTTCCTCCACCTTCGCCGATTGTCCCAGGAGCGCATAGAGGCGAGCCAGTTCCTCTTGAAGCTTGGCGTCCTGGGGTGCCACTTCGATGGCTTTTTTGATAGTTTCTTCAGCCAGATCAAATTGCTTTTGAGATTCCGCCAGGCGGGCCCGGTTGAGATATAAGGCGATTTCCTTAGGATTTGCCTTGATCCCGGCCTCCAAGGCAGCCGCGGCGGCGTCGGGCTGCTGCTGTTGCATGGCAATGGCTGATTGCATTAAGTAAGCTGCGAGCTTGTGCGGATCCTGGGATATAATTCTCCCTAAAATCTCCCTAGCCTTATCCGTCTGTTCCTGAGCCAGGGCAACGGAAGCCAGAATTAATAAGGCATCACTGTTTTGGGGCTCTTTCTCTAAAACTACATTAACTTTGGCCTCAGCTTCTTCTAACTTTTTACCGGCCAGATACATCTGACTAAGGAGAAGCTGGGCCTCGATCAGATCGGGCTGGAGTTCCGCGGCCTGGGAAATGGCCTGAAAAGCGCCCCGCGGGTTTTTCAGGCGGAGTTCCGTTTTACCCAGCCAGAGGAACCCATCGCTAAATTTTGGGTCTATTTGCAGGGCATTTTTAAAATGCAGTCGGGCGGTGACGAAATCGCCTTGCTCAAAAGACGCCTTTCCTTGGGCCATATACTTGTCCCGCTTTTCTTCCATAGAGGCACAAGCTATCACCCCAATTAATCCGGCCAGTATTACTAACGCCAGGATAGCCTTCCCTCGACCCCAATGACACATAGCAAGCCTCCGTGTTTTAAACATTATTGCCAATTTACCATGTTAAACCGCAAATTACAAATTTTTCTCTAACCCTTCTTCACCCCAGCCCCAGAAAGGCAGTCTAAAAAAGCTGAAGCCCTGGTTATGTCCAGTAAACTGCTGGTCGGCACGATGTTTAGCTTCATGAACGGCGGAAGTTCGAGCTTTAATAAATAATGTTTCAATAAGTTTAAATAATGTTTATTTAATTTAACGCTTTATTAAATTATTATTTTTGTAAGGGGTTGATATTACGAGATAAGCAGCTTGGCATAATAATTGCTCCTAATGGTAATGGATGAGAATTTTTAGGCACTAAAAACCAGGTTTAGCGGCAATCTGGTGTTAAGCAGCAGTCTAGCCATTTCCAGGAGGGCAGACCAATGAAAAGGATTAGCAAGATAATGTTATTCTTATTAGCCGCGGCCATGTGCGTGGCTATAACCGGGCAAACTGCCAGTGCTGAGATAGTCGGTTTTGTAAAGGAGGGTAATAATTATACAACCCTTGCTATAGCCGGGGCATGGGAAACCAACCCCTCTGATATCAATAACTCTGACCAGATTGTGGGATCTGCCTACTACGGTAAAGATGGTACTCATGGTTTTATATATGACGGGCTAAGCTTTACAACGTTTGATGTCCCGGGCTCTGTGTCGACAAGACTCTATGGCATTAATGACTCAGGTCAGATTGTGGGAGGTTATTCTAAAGATGGTGAGTATCATGGCTTTATCTATGACGGGATAAACTTCACTAATTTGGATGTCCCTGGCGCCAACGTCACCTGGGCCTATGATATCAATAACTCCGGCAAGATTGCCGGAGCTTATATCAAAGACGGCCATCACGGCTTTATCTATGACGGGTTAACCTTTACCACCATTGATGTCCCCGGTGCCTATCACACATGGGCTCTGGGAATCAATGATGCTGACCAAGTTGTGGGGTATTACCAAACATATGGGCCTTATTCCAATCAATATGGCTTTATATACGAAGGGGGAAGCTATACTACCTTAGATGTCCCGGGAACATATGGAAATCATGCCTATGGTATTAACGATCAGGGCAAAATTGTAGGACGTTGCGATGAAGTTGGTGGTGGTCATGGCTTTATATATGACGGTGTAAGTTACAATACTTTTAACGTCCCGGAAGGATATGGTACTACGAGCGCTTTTGGGATGAATGACTCTGACAAGATTGTGGGATGCTATTCTCCAGGCTCAGTCTGTCCCCTACCCTCAACTATGTTGCTGTTGGGCTCCGGCCTGATCGGGTTGATCGCCTTACACCGGAAACTTTTTTTCAAAAAAAGACCTGCGGTGAGATAATGCTCAGGGATGAAGGCATAATGTCAACTAATTGAAACAAGGGGGAGCTCCGATTAGCCTATCTGATTGATATTGTATGCCTAAATACTGTTAATTTTTTTAACCATAGGGCTAAACTTTAACCTTCCGAGCCCAGCTTGCCGGTAAAATTAGGGAAAGCGGCTTTGCATGCCTGTCTGCCCTCTTCATGGCCAAGGGTAGAGCCAGCCTGAGTTTTACGGTTCTATCGCTTGTCCCTCATGCGGTAATGGGGAGCTAAGTATAAGCTTCTGAATGGCAGGTTTTTGGCATTAGGATTGCACTTATTTCGCCCAATAAGCATCATTAACATTGTGAGGGATGGTCTGGACGTGCTCAAAACGCTCGGGATTTATTGTCTGATGGCCTTACAGCCGATGGGAACACCATCGCCAGCGCTGATCCAACCGGGGTTGCAGCAGTTACCCCCAAACCAGATTTCCCATCAAGAGGCCTCGGCTCCGGTTTTACCGCCCACGGTGCATGGCAAAATTATCATTCCCGAAGACCTGTTACCGGTCCAGTCATCCCTCCCCGAGGGAAACGAGACGAAGATATCTGATTATCCGACCCCGAAAACCAAACCTGTGGAAAATTCCCAGTTGGTTCCGCTGATCCGCAAATTTGCCCGCGTGCACGGAGTAGATGAAAGGCTGGTCCGGGCCGTAATGCAGCAGGAGTCGGGGGGCAACCCCCGGGCCGTCTCCCCCAAGGGCGCTATGGGCCTCATGCAGCTGATGCCCGGCACCGCCGAGTTAATGGGCGTTAAAAATCCCTTTGATCCCGAGGACAACCTGGCCGGTGGAGTGAAGTACCTGAAGCAGTGCCTGAACCAATTTAAGCAGAACGTGGCTCTGGCCCTGGCGGCTTACAACGCCGGACCCAAGGCGGTGGAGCGCTATGCCGGTTGTCCGCCTTATCAAGAAACCAAAAATTATGTGGCCTGTGTGATGAAATCTTACACGGGCAAAACCTGGACGACCGCGGCCGCCCCCGTCACTGCCCCGGAGCCCGAGCCAGTCCCGGAAAAGACCGGGCTAGATTGGCAGATTCCGGAGCCCACCTGGAAGATTGCTGCGCCTCAGGCGAAAATTAACGCGCCCCAGTGGAAAATTAAGCCCAGCCGCCTGGCCGCGGTCCTAAAAGCCAAGGCCCTCCAGTCAGTAGTGGCCCTGGATGAGAGTGGTAGTCGGAAAGCGAAAGGTCGCCTTTAGCTTAACCAGGACCAAGTCCGGCTTCAGCGAAGAGCCCTTAAGAAAATGCCATGCAGCCCCCATCCCATTAATGGTCTTCGGGGTTACTGGGGCAAATCACGAGTTCAACAATTCTAAATAGGTATCGTATAAACCTTGCCAGATCACCTCGGGGCGAAAATCCTGTAGCACTCGCTGGCGTCCCTCTTTACCCATCTGTTCCCGCTGGGCTGGATTGAGAAGGAGCTGGGATATGGCCCGGGGCAAGGCCGCGCGGTCCCCTGGGGGGACCAAGAGGCCGGTGACTCCATCGACCACCGCATCCACACAGCCATCCACCCGCGTCGCCACCACCGGTAGCTCCATGGCTGCTGCTTCCAGGGGCGTATTGGGGAAGCCCTCCCGATAGGTGGGTAGAACCAATATATCTATGGCAGTATAATAAGAAACCGTGTCTTCGACGCCGCCGGTAAAAACGACCCGTGGGTCGTCTTCCAGTTGCTTTAAAAGAAGATCGGGAATGGGATCTTGTGGTTCCAGAGGGCCAACCAGAAGAAGATAGAGCTCGGGAAAGGCGTCTCGCAACCGCTGCCAGGCTTCCCCTAATTCCACCATACCTTTATCCCTGACGATCCGGCCGACATACCCGATTACCAAGGCATCTGATGGTATTTGGTATAAGTTTCTTATCGCCCTTGGCAAATCCGGATTTATTTTGTAGGGATTAAAGCGACCCTTTGCATCTACGCCATTGGAGCTACCGCAACTTAGGACCCGAATTTTCGCCGGGGAACAAAATCCCATGTCGAGGGCTTGTTGGCTTAGAGAAAAGCTGACCGCCAGCACCCGGTCGGCCAAGCGACAGGCCAGGGTTTCCGTCCCCATCAAGATTTTCCGCTTAACACCGGTGGCCGTTACATAGGGTAAGCCGCGCATGGTGTAAATTACTATAGGCACCCGGGCCAAACGGGCGGCCAGCACCCCTAAAAGGCCACCCTTGGGGGTGTGGGCGTGAACAATGTCGGGTTGAAAACGACGAAACAGGCGGAAAAGTTGATATAGCGCTTTTAGATCTGCAATCAGGGAAATTCTGCGTGGCATTGCCACCGGATATACTGGGATACCCTCTCGGGATGCTGCTTCTTTCAACAAGACGCCGGGAGAAGAGACGGCGTGGACGGCAAAGCCTCGTTCCTTAAAAAAGGCAATTTGCCCGCGAAAGAAACCCAAGGTTTCCGGGACGGTGGTTACATGAAACAAGACCACTGGTTTAGATCTGATGTCGTTAGGGTTAACCACACCTACTACCTGTTGCCATGAAAATATCGGCCTTCGCGATCCAGCCTGGGGACTAGGGCTTCACCCTGAGCGTTTTTCAAAAGACATGTGTCTTAGGGTTTCTGGCCAGATTATATATCTTTTGATACAGAACAAGGCAAATCAAAAAAACTGCTTTGGAGGTTAAATCTATGGACAACTGGAGCTGCAACAATTTACCCGACAATATCTTAACCAAGTTTAACTTGGCAACCGGTTATCTCCTCGTCAGGCTGAACACCTAAATTTCGGTAGGTCATGCAAACACCGCATATTTTTTCGGAGGTTGATGATATTAGTGGGGGATAAGCAGCGATTCCAAATTTACAGTTTAATTTAACTAACAACTGCTACCAATGCTAATCACAGAGCTGAGGCGGTAACTACAATATTGCGTTGGCCTAAGGGCACAAGGGGGCTTGGAACCATTGGCTGAAATAGTTCTCTGATTATTGCCTTGGAGAGCTTATTAATGGGAGATAAAAAAACATATGGGAGAATATACTAGTAACGGCTGGTTTTATAAGCCAGACTTAGGGGCTAAAGGAAAGGTCGAAAAAGATAAGTTTGACGCGGCCCTGGAGAATATAGACGCGGTTTTAAAAGATCTTGACGATTTCGCCAGCCTGGCTGAGAAAAGCAGTCCCGCCAGCACTGATCTGCTGATCATCGAGGACAGCGTTGATTCTTATAATAAGAAGAAAATTCAAATCGATACTCTGCCGGGCGGGGCTGTGGTAGTAGAGGAAGTAATCGAGAAGAGTGATTCCGGAGCGCTGACCATAAACGACCTGGACAAAACCATTTTATGCACTAATACCGCCGGTATGAACCTGAATTTACCCTCAGTGAGCGCTACTGAGGTGGGAAAGCGGCTTACCTTGGTCAAGGCCAGCGACCAGGAGCTGAAACTGACTGCGGCTGATTCTGATAAAATAGGATCTTCCGGTGAAGGTGGTTATATTTTTAATGATCAGGCCTTAGAGAAGGACGTGGCATCAGTTACCATTAGATTATTAACTGCTACTCAGTGGTTTATTGTGGCTAAAGTCGGTACCTGGTATGCTGTTTAACTAAGGAGGGCTAGAATGAGAAAATCAATCTCTGTTCTTGTTATTGCCTTATTCCTGTTAATTGGATCAGTAGGCTGGGCTAACGCCGCTCCCAAGCTTAGTTTTTCGTCTGGTACGGTTACGGTAGCCGAGAATGTTTCGGGTGGCAAACTAAATTTGACTGTTACCATGTCTAAGGCTTCTGATACACCAGTGATGGTGAAATACCGAGTTGAAGATGTAGATGCTCAAATTGCCGATCATGGGACCGGACAAGACTATAACTTAGCAAACGGTTCGGAGATTATCGGCACTACCAAATCAGAAGGTAATTTGGTTTTTGCCCCCGGAGAGACATCCGCCACCATCACAATAAGAATTATTGATGATGAAGTGGTGGAGATGGATGAGAAGTTCCGGGTGGTGTTGGAGGGTCCGCAGGGAGCCGATTTAGGAATCTACCGCTGTTATGTGACTATTATGGATGATGATCGGGATATTTTTATCAATGTTAAGGACCCTCCGGCTGGATTAAGTGCTTGTGTGGGAGACGGCATAGAGGATGATACGCCTGCGATTCAGGCTATTTTAGATTGGGTTAAGAATAATTGTGCTACCTATTATGGCGCTTTGCTTTACTTTCCGGCTGGAACTTATAAGATACGTAACCCTGGAACAGGATATTGTTTGAATGTGCCAATAACTACAAACAATATAACCTTGTTAGGAGTAAATAGCCCATATACAAAACCTGACAGAGAACAATCTAAGTTACTGTTTGAGGTTGATAAATACGATATTGAGGGGTTATCCAAGGCAAATCCCTGCGTTGTTACTATTACTGGTCATGGTTTGAAGCTAGGTGATAAAATTACCCTCAACGGTATTAGACAAGAGGAGTGGTCGGACTTAACTGATGGCAGCCCTTTAACAAAAAATTATAGTTTTAGGGTTAAGGAGGTTATAAATGCCAACTCCTTTGCAATAATGGATAAAGATGGGGTTAATGTAGACACTTCTGGGTTTACAGAAGCTTATAATCCTACCAGCGACCCAGGAATAATGGAAAAGGCAGGTGATAGGAATAGATTTATTGGCTGTTCGTCTTCGTATAGTGGAGACACAGACTCCTGGCGCTTTTGTATAAGAAACATGACAGTCGATCAAAGTTATATTGGTAATGGTAATTGGGATTATGAACAGCGTCAGTGCATTATATTTGGTCAAAGCTATACCACTGCTACCGGGCATCTAAGATGTGCTATTCAGGATTGTAAAATCAAAAATTCTCAGGCTGGGGGCTTTCAAGGACATGGCCGGTTAGATGCCTACATTTACAAGGTTATCGGAGACCATAATTTCCGTGGATTAGTAGTTATGTCTGGGGGAGGTTTTAAGCTCTTCCTGAAAGATGTTACATCGTACGGTTCCGGATTTTGTGCGGGTGGGTTAGATGTTGAAGTTGATCCTCCAGCCGGAGATAATATGTCCTGTCTCCTCGATATGCGAGATTTCTCGGTTTTTGGAGGCAAATTCCAGATTGGAATGCGCAACGGAGACAGCAGTTATACCCCTAGTGTTTATTGCGAGAGAGTTTTTGTCGATAAATCTTTAAAAGTGGGATTAGAAAATATCACATTTAGAGCAGGAATTGATACTGTAGGAACATTCAAAGATTGTGTATTTTATATTGATACCGACTCGTTGGGTACGACTGGCAACTGGTATTCTTTAAATTTTGACAATTGTACCTTCATAGCTTATGCACAGTCTGAACCTGTTGGAGACTGGGTTTTCGCTTTCGCTCTTCATGGAGTAGAAGGTCCGACAGGTCCGGTTTTCAATAACTGTACTTTCAAGGCAGATACTAGAGCCAAACACGATTATTTAGATAAGCAATGGTGGGGTTTTAAGCTGTATAAGCTTTGCAGTGATACACATACGTTTAATAATTGCACTTTTGAAGACAGCTTGGATGGTGGAATATGGTATCCTGATTATGGTGGTCCAGAAATAATTGTTAATGATTGTATCTTTAATAATGAATGTCGTAAGGTAGGTGGGGTGCAAACAACAAACATCCTTTTTAGCGGCAGAAATGACTGGGGTAAATATGCTGCTACTATTAATAGCGGTATTTTTAATTCTCCTTATTTTGCTAAGTTTCATGGCTGGAAAACGGTCAATGCTGCTGATTGTGTACTTAAATTAAATAACGTAATAGTCAATAAAGCAAATAGCGATATTGTTTGTGGGTCTGATCAACCTCCTTGGACTAACACTTTCATACCGCTTTATGGGGCAATGCACCCAGAGGCAATGCCTAGATCTGGATCCGGGGGGCCAACTACTATTAGCTATGCTAATCATGGTCTTGTAAGTGGTGATAAGATCATGTGGGACAGGGTTACTCAAGATGGTTGGAAGGCTGGTTTAAGTCCTGATAGTAACGTGCCAATCTTTACGGTTACAAAAATTGACGATGATAATTTTACTATAAACCTAGATACCAGTGGATACGCCGCAGATTATGACCCAAACACCGATGCCGGGGTTTTCTGGAAGCATCCTGGATTGCGGATAATTCAGGGTGAAGAGGGGGATAATCCTACGGTAAGCCCTTCACCGGCCGGTCTTGCTGGAGATCGCTATGATGCCGGCGGAACTTATTACCGTTGCAGCACCAGCGGTAAGGCCGGGCAAGCGGTTTGGGAAGCTGAGTAAAAGTATTAATAGCCGTTCACTCCTTGCTTCAGGGCAAGAGGTGAACGGCTACTAAAATTTATCACCATCGAAGAAAATCCGTTGCCAAAGCTCGAAGTTCAAAAGTAGCCAGAGATGATCATCCCAAACCTGGCTTCCCTCTGCATGTTCCCGCCACAGGCGTTCAACTATCGAGGTATTGAAGTATCCTCGTCGTCGGGTCCGTTCATCCAACAATACTTCAAAGGCAAAAGACTTAAGATCTCCCCGGAACCAGGGATCAGTGGGCACCGCAAAGCCATGCTTGGGCTTACGCAGAACGGTCTTGGGAATCAAATGGGCAATCGCTTTTTTGAAAATGTATTTTTGGTCCCAACCGCGTATTTTGTAGTGCCCAGGAATCTGGAAGGCTAGCTCTACCAATCGATGATCCAACAGGGGCAGGCGTGCTTCCAGGCTACAGGCCATGGTAGCCTTATCCACTTTTTCCATATAGGTATCTGGCAGCCAGGTTTTGAGGTCTACATAAAGGAGACGGTTTACATGGTCGGGCCCGGCCGGGGCTGTTAATCTAGGATAGTAGTATTTATATGGCCATAGCGGATCATAATCAGCTACGGCAGAAAAAATGGCAGGGTTTAACAACTCCGCCTGCATATCGGGAGTAAAACAAACCAACCAAGCCGCATATCGCCGAGCCGGATCGTTAATTGGTAATGTTTTTAAAGTGCGTTTAATCCGCCGCAGCCTGGGTAAACGCTGAATAAATTGGGGTAGCCAGGCATTGATAAGCTTTGACGGCAGAAATTGATAATAAGGAGCTAAGCGGTCCACCATATATCGTCGGTATCCCCCAAAGATTTCATCTCCCCCGTCTCCAGCTAATACTACCTTGACATGCTGCCGGGCAAACTGGCTTATCACAAAAACCGGGAAGCCAGCGGCATCTCCAAAAGGTTCATCGTAGTGATAAACTAACTTTAATAAGATCTGAATAAGATCAACATAATTTGCCTGCAACTCATAATGCTCAGTGCCAATATACTCTGCCATCCGGCGGGCGTCGGGGAGTTCATTGTAAGTGCCGCCACCCCCAAAGCCAAGAGAAAAGGTCTTAACCGAGTCGGTGGCATGCTTCTTCATGAGTGACACCACGGTGCTGGAGTCGATACCGCCGCTCAAGAAGGCCCCTACTGGAACATCGGCAATCATCCGACGTCGGACGGAATCGTCTAAAATCTCTAAAATTAAGTTTGCATATTCTGCTTCTGAATAATGTCTCCCGGGGGTAATTTGAGGTTCATCCCCCACATCCCAGTATTGCTGAAGAGAAACAGCGCTGTTCCTGGCCAAAAGATAATGACCAGGCAACAGCTTATAGATGTTCTGATAGATCGTATCGGGGGCTACCGCGTGACCAAAGGCGAGATAATTGACCAGACCCGGCAAGTTTACCTGGCGGGGAACGCTGGGGTCAGCCAAGATGGCCTTGATTTCCGAAGCAAAGATCAGTCGGTCAGGATCAATAAAATAATACAGCGGTTTTTCGCCCACTCGATCTCGGGCTAAAAAGAGGGTGCGGTTTTTGTCATCCCAGATGGCGAAGGCAAACATGCCATTGAATCTTTTCAGACAATCTGCCCCCCACTCTTCATAGGCATGTAGAACAACTTCAGTGTCGCTTTTAGTCCGAAAGCTATGGCCTTTGCTCTCTAGTTCGGGGTGTAAATCTAAATAGTTGTACAATTCGCCATTATAAATTATGGCGATGGTTTGATCTTCATTCCAGATAGGTTGCTGGCCGCTGGTTAAATCAATGATGCTCAAACGGCGCATGCCGAGGAAAATACCTCCCCCCTGCCAGATGCCTTTCTCATCTGGGCCGCGATGCGTGAGCAAAGCGACTGCTTTTTCGGATAACCGATGTATATTTTTGTTCTTATTAAAATTTACTTGACCAAAAATGCCACACATTTTTATCAACCTAATTAATTAGCCACGCTCCAGAGGGGATTTTTTGAGGTATAAGCACCCAAGTCATATTTAGCAGACCAATTTTGTGGCCTAAAGGGTCTTCTAAGGATTTTTTCTGCCATTAAATGCAATATCGTATAGTTCGCAATCTTTGGCACTTTTACATTGCCTTTCCCATTCTTGATAATTATCTCCCAATGGTTATTTAAGCCGATGATCTCCCAATTAATGCTCGGAATAAAAATCCGATAATCTCCCTTTTCTACCGGTAACGGCATCTCAGGCGCAGTCCAAAAGGGAGAGTCAGGGTGACAGCTCAGGGCCAGGGCAAAGGAGAACAAAGATAGCAACCCTGAGGCCGGACCAATGTATCTATCCAACCATCGCAGGTCCGTTTGGTAGTATCCTTGGCTAACATTCCCGTAGGCAATCGCCCCTCTGGTGATGAAATGGGTCATGAGGGTGTCAAAAGCCCGCCGTGCCAACCCAGGTTGGGTCAGGGAGTGATCTAGCTTGCATCCGACAATTAAAGGAGCCGCCAGTGCCATGCGGTAAGGAATACTGCGCCCCAGATAAGGAACACCTTCGGGCGTCATCAGATAAACGTACTTTTCAATAAATTTTTCCAGTGCTTCTTGAATAAACTGCGACTCAAAACCTGGGTCAAAAACTGTCAACCAAAACAAGAAAAAATTAAAAATAAAGACGTTATAATAATCAAAACGCTCTTTTCCCTTAGGTATACCATCCGTAAACCAGCCTTCACCCCGATAAAACGATTTTACCCGTGTAAAATGCGTTGGTATCGCTTGCTCATCGTGGTCAAAGCCCAAATGTTTGGCAATGATATTTATCCAAACGGGAAATATATTCCAATTATTATCTGTTACCTTCTTACCATTTGCTTTTAGTAAGTATTTAATTATTTGCTTTTTCTGATCATTTGAGAATTTTTGCCACAGGCTGTCCCGAACCATGCAGATCGACAGAGCCAGGATAGCCGCTTCACAAATACGCTGGTCGTAATCAACCATTTCTCCCCAATACCCTGGGGAAGAGGGGTCGGTTCCGGCAAGCAAACCATCCATAACGATCTCTTCCAGGTCTACCGCTTCCTGGCTGAGCAATTGGAGCTGTTTAGGACGACCGGAAGCGAGCCAGGCACAAATGACTGGCAAAAATCGGGAGAAGCCTTCCATGGCCTGAACCCGGCGATCATAAAAACTTGGAATGCCATTATAATAAACCAGGGAAGAGACTTTACTCTGGTAATGCTTAAAGCCGGTTAAGAGGTAAACAAATAGATAATTATATTTCTCCGTTATTTGGTTCTGTTTTGTGCCAAAAACTTCCCTTAGGTTCTGGTCAAACAGTTTGAAGTTTTGCTGTCGTTTTCCCTGGATAATATTTAAAGGTCTATTAGTTTTTTTAAGTCTCAAAGCAATTGACAACTTATCCAAAATAAGATTCAGCCTATTCTCTAAAGCATTATGAATCTCCAACATGTTTGCCCTTGCGTTAAGGTTCCGGGTATTCAAGCTCTCCGGAGGTCAATATACTCCATAGCTTTACTGCGCAGCCCATTTTTATTAAGGACAGCCTGCCCGCAGACCAACATTCTCAAATTCCAACTTCAATTCCATAAGGCTTTCCTAGTTCCATCTGATGCTTTCTGTTAATCTAAAAGATTTTCCCCTAAATTGAGCGATTCAATTTGTCAAAGAGAACGAGTTGAGCTTAACGTAGTTCAATGAAAGTAAAATAGCCTGGAAATCTACCGATGAAGGTCCTAGCTGGGCTGAAATGTGATCAATTTGAGC
>JAQVHY010000154.1 GCA_028695935.1 Desulfobacca sp. | reverse complement strand
ATTTCAGCCCAGCTAGGACCTTCATCGGTAGATTTCCAGGCTATTTTACTTTCATTGAACTACGTTAAGCTCAACTCGTTCTCTTTGACAAATTGAATCGCTCAATTTAGGTCTCAGTTAGTTTGGGGGGGTTACCGCCCCCCCAATGATTTAATGGCTAGATTTCCATCTTCGGCCCCACGAACTCAGCAGTTAAGCCCCTCAGCGCCGATGATACTACGTGGGTGACTGCGTGGGAAAGCAGGACGCCGCCGGATTTAATTTTCTAGCCCCAAGCCCGGACTTGAAAGTCCGGGCTTTTTTTATTATATTTATAATTTAGTGAAAAGAAAAACCTTAATCAGGCATATCTCAAAACATGGTGCCTTCTTGCTCAGGGAAGGCCGGGGGCATTCTATCTATCAGCGAGGAAACCTTAAGACCTTGGTGCCCCGGCATACTGAAATAGTCGATGACCTAGCCAGGAAAATTTGCAAAGACCTGGATATCACATGGGTGAAATAATGAAATTCAGGGCCATGATTAAGAAAAGCGGCAATTGGTGGATCGGTTGGCTCATCGATCTTCCCGGGGTCAATGCCCAAGAAAAAACCCGAGAAGAACTACTTCAATCATTAAAAACCGGGGCCGAAGACTTGTTGAGCACCGCGGTTCCCTTTGAGGCGGAGGCTCAGATGACCACCATTGAGATTCCTTCCCCCGTATGGGGCTTGGAAAGTAGAGGTCCAGGAAAAGAAAATGGGGAAGAGACTCGATCGAATAGCGAACTCAGCAGTTAAGCCCCCCAGCGCCGATGATACTACGTAGGTGACTGCGTGGGAAAGCAGGACGCCGCCGGATTTAATTTTCCATAGCAACCCCGCCTCCTTGACGGAGGCGGGGTTTTTTATTAACATTAAGAACATGTAAAATATTTAAAAAGTGGGGCTGAATAATGGGGTTTTGGAATTTCTTGGGAGGCAAAAAAGAAAAATCAGTAGATTATAAGAAGCCTGTTGATTTTCTGGATTATACCAAAACACTCGTTATGCTCGCTAAAGGGATCGCTGTTTCATCTTATACAACAATAGTCAACAAACTACCTGTTATAAAGTCAATTGCTCCAGCTGATAATGTCAATTGGTGGGATTTAATTATGACCGTAGCTGGCGTAGGAACAGCTATCCTTACTTCTAATATAGGAGCAGAAAAAAGAAACTACATTACAGATATCGTGTCACAAGAGCTTAAGCAACTACATGAACATGGGCATGGGGCATTACTTGATTTTAATAATTTTGTTGTCAGAAATGTTAACCAAGGCATTGAATTAGAAGTTGCTATTGGTTTATGGGTGATATGGAACCTTAAAGGGGGGCAACCAACATATGAAGAAGTTCAGCCAGCAGGTGTAATAGGTAAGTTTTTATTGAGTAGTTTTGGCGGTTATTTTAACTCAACATCGCATTAAGTTTATTTAAAATAATAAAGCTTCTTTTAAACTTATATTCCCTTTTTTAAAACAATGACTACTAGTGCTCCACTATTGCCAGATTTGCTTAAGTTGGCAGTTTTAGACTTAAGAGTATAAGATCACAGGAATTTGAATTATCCAAGTGAAAAAAAATTTGAGGATTATCGCCTATACTTGAAGGAAGAAGTCTGCCTCTTAGCAAGCTTTATCGCTTTATATCGAAGACTGCATGAGCGAAGAGCGGACCGTTTTGCTGAAATGAATATTGCGCCGGCTTTCTTTCAAGTTGTAACGGTGGCTCTGTCATCATCTATCATCCTTTGGGCGGACAAACTATTAAACAAGCATTCAGAGCGCGGCATTCTTAATTTTCTCACATTTATCGAGCACAACAGGGATATCTTCGCAATTGAGGAACTTAAACGTCGCAAAAATTACCCCGACGGCCATTGGATGTTGGATAGGGAACCGATCACATTTGAGAATATCAAGGAAGATCGAAAACGAATTCAATCTCTTGAATTTCTTCCAAACATTAAGACCCGGCGTGACAAGTTTTATGCACATTTTGACAAGAAATATTTTTTTGATCGTGAAAGTTTGGCGGAAGATGCACCCCTGGAATGGGGGGATTTCGAAAACATGATCGACATAATATCAGATATATTTAACCGTTACTCTGCTGCCTACGACGGACAGCTTTTTTCGTTTAGGCCGATTAATATCAACGATATTGATTACCTATTAAATCGTCTCCATAAATGTAAGTAAAATACGTAAGGAAAACATTACCACCACCGATCATTTTAGTGGGTGTTGCAAGCTGTCCTTTTTTTAGCTAAAAAATATCATGCTATAGCTCCGGTGCCACACCCGATCCGATCCCGAACTCAGCAGTGAAGCCCCTCAGCGCCGATGATTTCTATAGGTGCATAGGTTGAAAACCTGTGCCACCAAGGGAAAGCAGGACGCCGCCGGATTAAATTTTCTGAAGCCCGGATAGACCGATCCGGGCTTTTTTTATTATTGACAGCTCTTCAGTTTCGCCATAATTTATTTATAGGATTAAGAAAAAAAAGAGGTCAAGTCCTATGGAAACATCAATTAACCAGGAATTTTTGGCTAAAATTGAGACGATTGCCCAGGGTCCTAATGCAGATTTATTCCGGCGACTAGTGGATATCCTTTATAACCAGGAAGAAGAATATTTTTCCGCGGAAGACTTAGCCGAGATCGAGAGAGGAGAAGCAGAAATTCGTCGGGGAGAGCACGTCAGCCTGGACGAGTATGAAAGGACTCGCGGCCTTTGAGTTATAAAGTGGAGTTAACCCGGCAGGCCGAAAAGTCATTAGACCGATTGGACCGAGTAACCGAAAAACGCCTCCGAGACCGGATAAAACAACTGTCTTTAAATCCTTATGACCCCAGAATTTCAAACGCTATAAAAATGGAACTGGACAAGAGATATTCCCGGGTAGGTGCCTGGCGGGTTATCTACCGCATAGAATCACAGGATAGGACTATTTTTATCACTGCTATTCAACCCCGGGGTAAGGCTTATCGAAAACCCTGATCCCGATGGTAATCAGAGGTCGGGGAAACACCTGATCCCCTCCCGAACTTGGCAGTTAAGCCCCTCAGCGCCGATGATACTACGTGGGTTCACAGGCTGGAAGCCTGTGCCACCAGGGGAAAGCCGGACGCTGCCGGATATAATTTTCCGAAGCCCGAATTGACAAATTCGGGCTTTTTTATTAACTTAAATTCGGAAAATGTAATTTCTAACCTGAGGCAAGCCCATGGAAAAAGAGATTGACCGGGAATTGTTTGAAAAAGTCAAGGCGGTGGCCCAGGGTCCAGAAGCGGACTTGCTGAGGGAATTTGTGGACCTACTCTATTACCGGCGAGAGGGACCAGATACCGAGCCGCTCAGTCCGGAAGAGCAAGCAGCCTTGGAAGAAGGCCGGGAGGCTTTGCGGCTGGGTGATAAGTCGTATTTTACCCCTTGGGAGGAAGTAAAGAAGGAACTTGGCTTATGAGCTATGGGCTGGAGCTTAGCCATCAAGCCCAGAAGACTATGAAACTCCTCGATAAGGTTACTATTAAGCGCCTCGAAAAGCGGTTTATGGAGCTGTCCCAGACTCCATATGATTCTCGCTACTCCGAACCCCTGGAAATGGGAGAAGGGGAACGGAAGACCAGGGTAGGTAGTTGGCGCATTATTTATGCTGTCATTGAGAATAACCAGACCATCTATATTTTTTCCATTGAGCCTCGTGGAAAGGCCTACCGTAGATTTTGATTGGGGCATGGGGCCATAGCGAGGGGGAAACACCTGATCCCCTCCCGAACTCAGCCGTTAAGCCCTTCAGCGGCGATGATTCCCGATGTCGCACAGGTTGAAAACCTGGGCCACCAGGGGAAGGCAGGACGCCGCGGGATTTAATTTCATAGGTCTAAGCCCGCCTCTTGACCGAGGCGGGCTTTTTTTCTTTGGCATCCATTTTAAGAATTTGGTAACCTGTGAACATGAGAAAAACTAGATGAGGAAGTTATGACCACTATCAAAATCAGCGAAGCCCGGAATAGGCTAGGTCGGCTGGTAGAGGAAGCCGCGGCTTCCCATGAGCCAATCTTCATCACCGGTAAACGGGCCAATGCGGTGTTGGTCTCGGAAGAGGATTGGCGGGCCATTCAGGAGACTCTGTATTTGCTGTCTATTCCAGGCATGCGGGAATCCATACGAGAAGGATTGCAGACGCCGGTGGAGAAGTGCGCCCGGGAGCTTGATTGGTGACATGGGAAATCGTTTACACCAAACAAGCGCAGAAAGATGCCCAAAAGCTGGCCGCGGCGGGTCTTAAAAACAAGTCCATCAAGCTGTTGGAAATCCCCCGGGAAAACCCTTTTCAGACTCCACCCAGGTTTGAAAAGCTGGTGGGCGATTTGGCCGGCGCCTATTCTCGGCGCATCAATTTTCAGCATCGCTTGGTCTATGAAATCCTGGAACCAGAGAGAATTATCAAAATCATTAGCATGTGGACTCATTATGAATAAGTTCGCGGGCCATGGCGCAGGGGAAACACCTGATCCCATCCCGAATTCAGCATATAAGCCCTCAGCGCCGATGATTTTCGTAGGTGCACAGGTTGAAAACCTGTGCCACTAGAGGAAAGCAGGACGCCGCCGGATTTATTTTCCGAAGCCCGGATTGACCGATCCGGGCTGTTTTTATTTATTGACAGCTCTTCAGTTTCACCATAATTTATCGGATGTTCCAGGCCACTAATTGATTAACCAATTAATTATACTGAAATTAATGGCATTTTAGGTGAATTTCTGTAGCCACTAATTTATTACTTAAAGATTATTTTTTCTTGAATTTAATGATACTTTATCATATTGATGTAGCCATTATGTATATCGATACCGCTCATTTTACCCAAGCCGGCAAAACCTATCGGCGGCATTTGCTGCGAGAGTCATTCCGGGAAGGCGGCAAAGTCAAGCATCGCACTATCGCCAACCTCTCACATTGCTCCGAGGCGGAAATCGCCGCCCTTAAGCTGGCCTTGCGGCACAAAGCCAATCTGGCCCAATTGGGTAGTATCAAAGATGTCACCATGCAACAGGGCGCCCGCCTCGGGGCGGTATGCTGTTTAAAAGTTGTGGCCGAGCGTCTCGGGCTGGCCAAAATCTTAGGTAATCAGCGCGCCGGGAAACTGGCCCTCTGGCAGGTCTTGGCCAGATTGCTCGATCAAGGCTCTCGGCTGAGCGCCGTCAGGTTGGCCCAACGTCACGCCGCGGCTGATATTTTGGGTCTGGACACCTTCAACGAAGATCATCTCTATCAAAACCTGGCTTGGCTGGCCGCCAACCAGGAAGTTATTGAACAACGCCTGTTCCGGAGGCGCTACGGCTCCGCACCGCCGCAACTGTTTCTTTATGATGTTACCAGCTCTTACCTGGAGGGTGTCAACAACATCCTGGCCGCTTTTGGTTACAACCGGGACGGCAAAAAGGGTAAACCGCAACTGGTCATCGGACTGCTCACCGGTCCCGAGGGCGCCCCGGTGGCGGTGCGGGCGTTTGCCGGCAACACCCAGGACCCCAAAACCGTAGCGGAGCAGATCCGCACCCTGGTCCAAAGCTTTGGGGTCAGCCAGGTCACCCTGGTGGGCGACCGGGGGATGTTGAAAATGCCGCAGTTGCAAGCCCGGGAAGCACATGAGTTCCACTATATTACGGCGATTACGAAATCCCAGATTCGTCAACTGCTCAAAACCGGTGCCTTCCAGATGCAGCTTTTTGACCAGGCATGGGCTGAAGTAGAGTGCGAGGCGGTTCGTTATATCTGGCGACGCCATCCGCAACGGGTGGTGGAAATGGCCCAGGCCCGCCAGCAAAAGCTGGAGGCCTTGACAGATCGGTTGACCGCTGAGCAGCGCTATCTGGAGGCTCACCCGCGGGCCAATCCTGACCTGGCTCAAGATAAATTAAATGATTATGCCAAATTGCTTCAGATATCGCGCTGGGTCCGAGTAACCCGGCAGGAACGGCGCCTGACCCTGGAAATCGATCAAGCAGCACGGGCTCACGAGGCCCAGCTTGATGGTTGTTACGTGATCAAGACCGAGGTGCCGGGGGCCAGCGCTACGGCTGATACC
>JAQVHY010000035.1 GCA_028695935.1 Desulfobacca sp. | reverse complement strand
CACCGGACATTTAACCAGGGTCCGAACCTCCTGCAAGGCCGTGATCAACTCCGGCGGCAACTCGGTCCGGGCCCCGGTGATACCGGTAACGCTGACGTAATATAGAAACCCACGGGTCAACTGGCCGATAGCCCGGATGCGTTCCGGGCCGCTGGTGGGCGCGGCCAGAAAGATCGCGGCCACGCCTTCCTTTAGGGCCGCAGTGCGCCAGGCCTGGGCCTGTTCGCCGGGCAGATCCGGAATAATAAAGCCGTTCACCCCGAGCTGGGCGGCATCACGGGCCAGCCGCTCCAGCCCATATTGCAGGACTGGATTGTAGTAACCCATTAATACCAATGGAATATCGGTTTCCTGACGGAGGCGGCCGACCAGGGCCAGCACGTCCTCCAGGTGGACTCCCTGCTTTAAGGCCCGGACGCAGGCGGCCTGAATGGTCGGCCCATCGGCCAGCGGATCAGAAAAGGGGATGCCCAGTTCAATCAGGTCGGCGCCCCGGCGGGCCATTTCCAGGACCAGGGCCTCAGTCGTCTTCAGGTCGGGGTCCCCGGCGGTGATATAGGGAATCAGGGCGGTTGCACCCTGGTCAGCCAGGCGCCGAAACATCGCGGCAATGCACTTCATGCGTTCTCCATTATAAATTATATATATTTTACAATTAGTTATTAAATATGTTAATTTTTATTATTGGGCATTCGGTTTTTACCAAGTGCATAAATTAGATAACTTTTTGCCACAGATTACTGGTATTAGAAATCCCCCTCGATCCCCCTTTAAAAAAGGGGGACTTTTAAATGTCTGGCGTGTTCCCCCCTTTCCTAAAGGGGGGTCAGGGGGGATTTTAGAGGTCCTAAGATCTGGATATCTGTTAATCAGACAAACCACTAGATCTGGTAGTAACGTTAGTTAATCACATTCCTCTGTTTTATTAAACCTCCAGGATTTCGGCGACCGCGTCGACGTCTTTATCGCCGCGACCGGAAAGATTGATGACGACGATTTCATCAGGACGGAATTGGGTCGCGGCCTTCTGGACATAGGCCACGGCGTGAGAGCTTTCCAGGGCCGGCAAGATGCCCTCGGTCCGGGAGAGCAACTTAAACCCGGCCAGGGCCTCTTCATCGGTCACCGCCACGTACTGGGCCCGTTCAGTATCCTTGAAAAGGCAGTGCTGCGGCCCCACTCCCGGATAATCCAGCCCCGGCGCCAGAGAATGGGCCTCCTGAATATTGCCCCAGGGATCCTGCAGCAGGTACCCCAGGGAGCCGTGCAGCACCCCGACGGTTCCGGCCACCAGGGTAGCGGCGTGATGGCCCGATTCCACCCCATGCCCGGCGGCCTCGACACCGATAAAACGCACCGGGTCTTTCAAAAAGGGATAAAATAAGCCCATCGCATTGCTGCCGCCGCCCACACAGGCCACCAGGCAATCCGGCAACCGGCCCGCCTGCCGACGTAATTGGGCCTTGGTCTCCCGGCCGATGACCGCCTGGAAGTCCCGCACCAGCATGGGATAAGGATGGGGTCCGGCTACCGAGCCGATGACATAATGGGTATGGCGGACATTGGTGACCCAATCCCGGATGGCCTCATTCATGGCGTCCTTCAGGGTACAACTGCCCGATTCCACGGGGACTACCCGGGCACCCAAAAGCTTCATGCGGATGACATTGAGCCGCTGGCGGCGGATATCCTCGGTGCCCATGTAAATGTCACATTCCATGCCCAAGAGCGCCGCAATGGTAGCGGTGGCCACCCCGTGCTGACCGGCCCCGGTTTCGGCAATCAGCCGTTTTTTGCCCATGCGTTGGGCCAGCAGCCCCTGCCCCAGGGTGTTGTTGATTTTGTGCGCCCCGGTATGGTTGAGATCCTCCCGCTTCAGGTAGATCTGGGGGCCATTCAGGGCCTTGGTCAGATGCCGGGCAAAATACAACGGCGAGGGCCGGCCGACGTAATCCTTGGCATACGCTGCCAATTCCTCTTTAAATTCTTTCTCCCGGCTGATGCGGCGATAGGCCTGCTCCAATTCCAGCAGGGCCGGCATCAGAGTTTCAGGCACATAGCGCCCGCCGTAAGGGCCGAAATGACCCCGTCGATCAGGTGACAAAATTAAACCTCCGCGGATAAGTTTCGAGTTTTTAGTTTTTAGTTTTGAGAAAATGAAATCTATAAATTTTCCTTGCACTTGCAATTTAATGCCTTAAAAAAGGCCCTAAGCTTGTTCGGGTCCTTCCGGCCGGGAGCCGCCTCCACCCCACTGGCCACATCCACCGCCGTGGGGTGCACGGCCTGGACCGCGGCCGCGACATTCTCCGGAGTAAGCCCCCCGGCCAGGATTACCGGGCCCCTGGTTTTGGCTTGCACGGCCAGGGACCAATCAAAGGTCTGGCCGGTCCCGCCTTTTTGGCCGGATTTATAGGTATCCAGCAGAAAGGCCCGGACCCGGCCCTGATAGGCGGTCATCAGGTCCAAAGAGGTCGCATCTTTAACCGGAATGACCTTGATGACGTTGCGGCCCAGGGCCTGGCAGTAGTCGGGCGGCTCCTCCCCGTGTAATTGCACCCAGTCCAGCCCGATCTGGTCAGATAGCTTCCGCACCGTGGCCAGTTCCTCATTTACGAAGACCCCAATGCTGAGGACCAGCGGCGGCAGTTGGGCAATTATGTCCCGGGCGGCCTCGGGAGCAATATAGCGAGGGCTTTTGGGATAAAAAATAAAGCCTAGGGCGTGCGCCCCCAAATCACTGGCCAATCGGGCATCGGCTAAATTGGTAAGGCCGCAGATTTTTACCCGCACCATAGTCTTTTACCGGTGTTATTGCCCCAGCAATTCTCTGAGCTTGGCCCCAGGATCGGGGGCGGTGACCAGGGTTTCGCCGATCAGAAAGGCCCGGATGCCCACCGCCTCCAAGCGCTTAAGATCATCCCGGGTTTTGAGACCGGAGGCGGCTACCACAGTCACTTCGGGTGGAATAAGCGGAGCCAACTCCAGGGCCCGCCCCAGGTCCACTTCAAAGGTACGCAGATTGCGATGATTGATGCCGATCAGCCCGGCCTCGGCCTCCAGGGCCTGGTCCAGTTCCGCCTTGGTATGGACTTCCACCAGCGCCTCCAGCCCCAGGCTCCGGGTCAGGAGCAACAAGGCCCGCAAAGTCCCCAGGGGCAGCAGAGCGACGATCAGCAACAGGGCGTCCGCCCCCAGGGCCGCGCTTTCATAGACCTGGATGGGCTCCAGAATAAAATCTTTGCGCAGGATAGGCAGGGTGACTTCAATCCGTAATTCAGCCAATAATTCCGGGCTACCCTGAAAAAAGGCCCGTTCGGTCAGCACCGATAAAGCCGCGGCCCCGTGCGCCTGATAAGTATGCGCCAAGGCGACCGGGTCCAGATCAGCCGCCAGCATTCCTTTGGACGGCGAGGCCTTTTTGATTTCGGCAATAATCGCCGGGACCGGGGCCTGATCAAGTGCGGCTTTGAGACTTTGGGGCGCGGGGCGCTGAGAAATCAGTTGCCGGAAATCTTCCAGACGCCCGGCGGTGAATAGCTTCTCCGTTTCTTCTAGTTTCCGGGCGGCTATCCGTTGTAGAAAATTCATATAATTTAACCACCAAGCCCAGAGCGCTTTTTCAGAATGGCGATCATCATTCTACCCGCCCTAGCCTCCAACCTTTACCGGTAATTTAAGGCATGATAAGCACGAGGGTAAATCTATTGAACCGGTTTTCAGCAGCCAGGCCAGTCCTCCCAGGGCAAACAAGCAATTGGGCAACCAGGCGGCCAAAAGTACCGGTAATCCTCCTGCCTCACCCAGCGATAGGCAGAAACCCATGACTAGCCAATAAACAAAAACTATTCCGATACCGGTAGCGATGACTGCCGGGATGTAAGCTTTCTCACGGTATAGAGCCAGACTGCCGCCGATTAAGGTAACAATTAAGGGCGTCAGGGAAACTGCTAACCGTCTCTGTAAGTCGAGTCGATAGGTAGTAGGATCATAACCGTCGTGTTCCAAACGCTCAATATAGCGATAGAGTTCATGAAAATTCATTTCGGTGATCCTTTTATCTAAGACGGCAAAATCCGCCGGGCGCTCAGTCAGAGACAGCACTCGCTCCTCAAAACTCTGCCCGGCCACGCTGCCGGTGGGATGAAAGACTTGACTGAACCCTTGGTAAAAATGCCAATGGTCCCCGTCCCATTGGGCCCGGGCTGCGGCAATCAACTCTACCAAATTAAACTGTTTATCAAAAAGATAAATCTTGACTCCTTCCAGGGTCTGCTTATCCTTACGAAACATCAAAATATTAAATATCGCCCGGTCGCCTTTGTACCAGAAACGCTCCATATTGATCAGACTACGAGGCGGTTTTTTTTCCACCTGGGTATCCCAGATCGTGGTCATTTCCTGTTGGCTCCAGGGGATAAGATAGAGGTTGAGGAATAATAACACCAGACTCAGGCCTCCGGCGAGGATCATTAGCGGCCGGATCAGACAGAAGACATTGATGCCACCGGTCCGGATGGCAATGGTTTCATTGTTACGGGCCAGTAGGCCCAAGGTAATCATCACTGCCAGGAGCACCGCGGCCGGCAGCACCTGGCCGACAGCTTCTGGCACCCGGACGCTAAAATAACTCAGGATATAGATCAGGTCCATTTGTGCCTGGACCAGACGGCCGATCTTCTCGGAAAAAGCCCCGATCAGATAGACGCTTACCAAGGTCAACAGGGTCAGCAGAAACATCTTAATAAATTCCTGGGCGACATATCGCTCCAGGATCAGCCACCGGAAGAGGCGAAATCGGGGACAGGCCGCTATTGCCATATCTTGTTTATATATTAAAATAGAACATACTTGTAAAGCTCTTTCCCGGATACCCAAACATGCGCTTAGGATGCCACCTATCGATTGCCGGGGGATTAAGCCGGGCTTTGCAGCGGGCTCAGGGCCTGGGCTGTCAGAGTTTACAGATTTTCGTGCAAAATCCCCGCGCCTGGCAAGGGCGCCAGGTCACGGACGCCGAGATTGAGGCGTTCATTGCCCTCCGACGTCAGACCGCTATAGACCCCCTGGTGGTGCATCTCTCCTATCTCCCCAATCTGGCAGCTTCGGGAGCTCTTTTGTATCAGCGCTCCCGAAACCGACTACAGCAGGAGCTGGCCCTGGCTGCCCGATTAGAAGCCGATTTCTTAGTCTGTCATCCAGGACATGCCCTGGTCAATGACGCCGGGGTTCAGCAGGTAGCCGCGGCCGTGGCCGCCGCCGTAGGCCAGATTCCGCCGCCACCGCTCATTCTGCTGGAAAATACCGCGGGCCAGGGTCAGGAATTGGGCTGGCAAATACCACAACTAGACCAGATCATAAAGTTGAGCGGAGTGCCCGTGGGGTTGTGTCTGGATACCGCCCATGCCTTTGCGGCCGGTTATGATCTCCGTCACCAGGTGGGAATAGATCGGTTGCTGACTGAAATTGCTCAAGGACCGGGCTTAACCGCCATCAGAGTTATACATTTGAATGACTCCCGGGTTCCCTTGGGGTCTCGTCGTGATCGCCACTGGCATCTCGGCCAGGGGGAGATCGGTTTGGTCGGGCTGCGCCAATTCCTTAGCCAAGCCGAGCTCCGGCCCCAGGCGCTCATCCTCGAAACTCCCAAGAAACAGTCCGAGGACGATCCTCGTAATCTGGCAGTAGCCCGCTCCCTGTTGAGACCTCAGGAATTGATCAGTTCTTTACACACAGACTTAGTTGGGTGACTCGGACGGCTTTTCCGGGACAACTGCTGGTTCGGGCAGCGGCTTTACTTCCCCTGCTGGAGTAGAAACCTGAATATCGGCATTATTCAACTGATCGGCCAGTGGGGTGGTGAACGAGCAGGTTTTTACCTTATCCTTATATAAAACTATGATGCTGACCCGCCGGTTGCAGAAATCGTGCGGGTCTTGTGGATTTATCAACATCTGGTCGGCATGGCCTCGGACTTCGTAAACCTGGCCAGGCCTCAGTCCGTCGGTCTCCAAAAGACGCCGGGCGGCATTGGCCCGATCAACCGAAAGCTCCCAATTGGTGTAATTCTGGCCACCATAAGGACGGCTATCGGTATGACCCTCGATGGCTACCCGATTAGGCAACTTCCCCAACTCCTGGGAAATAATTTTGAAAAGTTCCTTGGTCTTGGGCTTGGGAACGGCACTGCCGATATCAAAAAATAGGGAGTCTTCTTTCTCCATCAGCTCAATCCGCAAGCCCTCGCTAGTAATGGTTAGGCTGATCTGATCTTTTAAAGCCTTCAGGTCTGGCAGTTGCGCAATAACTTCCTCAATATGCTTCCTGGCCTGCTCCAACGCCCCCTTTTCCACGTCAAATTCCGAGGGCACTGGTGCCGCTCTTTGTAGATCTTGGCTGTGGCCTGGAGTAGGCATGTTACCCGAGAGGCCGCTAGTCTCCATAATGCCCCTGGAGCCAGTCAACACCCCCGGATTCTTAAAATATTGGGCGACATTATCGCGGATCGCCTGGCTCTGACCCATAATCCACAGCACAATAAACAGGGCCATCATGGCAGTGACAAAATCCGCATACGCCACCTTCCAAGACCCGCCATGACTGCCGCCCTGTATAGTCTTCTTTTTAACTATTCTAGTAGTTGGAACGCCTTCGTCTTCGAAATCAGCCATGGTGATTAGTTGTTAGTTTTGGTTGTTGGTTGTTGGTTGTTGGTTGTTTTAACTATAAACTATCAACTAAAACTAACAACTCATTTAACCTTGATGGCCCGGCAGGCATCTTCGACCTCAGCGAAACTGGGCCGATTGTCAGTATAAATGGTTCGCCGCGCAAATTCTACGGCGACAATGGGGGCCATGCCCTTGGCATAGGCGGTGATTCCGGTTTTAATGCAATGCAGAAACCGTTCGGCATAGATTACTTGGAACTCGATCTGTGAACTTAAGGGCTGGACAAAACCATAACACAGTAACACCCCCAGAAAAGTACCGACCAGGGCCGCGGCCACTTTATGCCCTACTTCGGAGGCCGGGCCGCCGATGGATTGCATGGTAATGACGATCCCCAGGACCGCGGCCACAATCCCCAGGCCCGGGAGTGAATCGGCAATCTTGGCCAGTGAATGCGACGGTTTGCTGCCCTCCTCATTTTGCGTCTCTAAATCAGCCTCCATCATCATCTCCAACTCCAGGGCCGGCACCCCGCCGACCACCAGTAGTTTGAGAGAATCGGTAAGGAATTCCAAGGCATGATGATTTTTGGCCACAACGGGGTAGCGATTAAACAGTTCGCTCTCTTCCGGTCTTTCAACATGGGGCTCCAGGGTTAATAATCCTTTGACTCGGGCCACTTGAAATAATTCATAAAGCAACTGCAGCAGTTCGAGGTAATCTTGCTGGCTATAATTCTTGGCCTTTAAGCTCCCCAAGCTGTGTTTAACAATCCGGGCCAATACCGGCTTGGGGGTAGAAATCAGTAAGGCTCCGCCGGCGGCCCCGCCAATAATGATAAACTCCGCCCATTGCAGCAGGGTCAGAAGATTACCGCCCGCCAGGATAAATCCCCCGATGACCGCAAAAACAACCACCCCGGTGCCAATCAGAACAAACACTTAATTCCTTTATCAAGGCGTTATGGACTGCGGACATAGTACGCCCGCGGGCATCGCCCTTACCCGGATTATTTTGGTTTTAACACCCGCGCAGCAAGCGCCATTTGGTATTTTTTGCTGATTCCTGTTAAGATATCGGTTACCCTCGGGCTTTTCTTTAATGGTTTCCGTAAAAATAAAACCGGCCGTTGCTGGTTTTGCCCATGGGTTTTGCTTGTCAGCTGGCTTGGAAGGTTTTATAATAAAATTGTCAATCAAGAGTGAACCTTGAACATCCCCTTAAAGAAGGAGGGAAAGGAAGGATGCCGACTTATGAATTCCAATGTCAAAAATGTGGCGCTGAATTCACCCTGATTATGAGCATGAGCGAACGAGAATCTGGGAAGGTGAAATGTCCTCAATGCGGCTCGGAAGACGTCAAACAAGTGTTGAGCCCATTCATGGCCAAAACGTCGCGCAAAAGCTGACCATGATTACGGGCTAAATTGGCGGATGGTGAGCCCTGAACTCGACACCGAGGCAGTCACCGCCCCCTGGCTGGTATAATACCATTTAGCAGTCGCCCGGCTATCCTCTTTAATCGGCGATCCTCCTTCAGGAGCGCCGCAAACTACTACTACTACTTGCGGATCTAGGTAAGGAAACAGGGTCTCCCAAAGTCTCGATCCAACTACTTTCTGGGAGACCCAAACCACCTCGCTGGCCAGATCCGGTCCCCAAGCTGGCAATCGCTCCAACCACTCCTGGCGCCCGGGCGGAACAACTAACAGTTTATGGCCCTGATAATCAAGTTGCAAGGCTGCCGGACCGGAAGGACGTCCCTCTGGCCTACGTGAGGTCTGAAAAAGTTTGATCTTTATTCCCTGAATCTGCGTGGGAGGGGGATGGATCGCTAGATTGAGCACCGGCAACTGTTGGTCGCCCAGCATATTTCTTAACTCCCAAAACGCCGGATCCGGGAGGCGCCCTCCTTCATACCAAAACTGCCCCAACCGAAAATTCTGCGCCACATCCAGTAAGGTGTCAACATTCTGCCGGGTGGTAGCCAGGGCCACCAGGTAATCCACCCGCCTGACCTGCTGGTAATGGAGAAAAGCGGTCAGCAGATAAGAGCGGCCGCGGTAACTATCTCCGAAGAGTGGCGCTCCCGCACTGATTACCATCCGCGTGCCGCCCGGCAAAGTCGCGAGCAGCGCCAACTCCCCCCGGCTATCCAGGCTGGTCACTTCCAGATCTGAGGTCGTCCGCAGCATGAGACTCTGGTAACTGATCGATCCCACCAGCAGAATCACCCCCAGTCCGACCCCGGCCCAGGTGAAGGCCCGCCGTTGCCGGGGAAACAGGCTAAGCAACAGCAAATAAAAGGCCACGATCTGCAAGGCGGTCGGCGTCGGCAGGGTAACCGCGGCCAGGGGCCATTGCGCGGCCTGGGAAATAATCCATAGTCCTGATTCCAGGGGCCAGGATCCCAGGTCAATCAAAAATTGTGCCCCGGCCGTGGATAACGGCAACAGCACTAAAGCCCCTAAGCCCAGGGGAAGCGCCAGGGCGCTGAACAGCGGGATGGCTAACAGATTAACCAGCACTCCATAAGTGGGGACCAGATTGAAGCTGGCCGCCACTAAGGGCAGGGTCGCCAAGGTGGCGGCCGCGGAGGCGGCCAGGGCCTCGCCGATCCCAAAGGCCAGACGGCGCCAGAGACCGCCCGGTAATTCGCCTTGGTACCACCAGGACTTGAAAGACGGCGCCCATTTGGGGGTTAAATAAACCAACCCCAAAACCGCAGTAAAGGAGAGTTGAAAAGACAGGGTAAATAAGGTCAACGGTGAAATAATCAGGATAACCAGGGCAGCCAGGGCCAGGGCATTATACAGATCCCGATGGCGTTCCAACAGGACCAACAACAGATAAACCAGAATCATGATCTCGGCCCGTTGCGTCGCCGGAGAACCCCCGGCCAGCAGCCCGTAACCCCAGACCGGGATGATCGCTCCTAGGGTGGCAATTTTAAAGGCATTGACCCGTAACAAGAGCCAGGACGAGCGCCGCAACAGCCAAAAAACCAGCCCCAGGCTGACGGCGGCTATCATCCCCAGATGCAGGCCGGAAATGGCTAATAGATGTGCAGTGCCGGTGCGGCTAAAACCCTGGCGGATTGCCGGGGTAATCTCACTCTGATCGCCGATCAAGAGCGCCTTATAAAGGGCTCGGGTCGATTGGGGTTGCTGCTCTAAAAACTGCGCTGCCTGGATGCGGAAGCGCTCCAGCCGGTAATTGAACCCCCAGGGTTCCGGGGCCTCCGCCAGGCGGACCAGGTCCTGGCTTTCTTTTAGGCTGGCAGTGGCGAAAATCTGTTGCCGGGCTAAATAACGGCGCCGATCAAAGCTCCCCGGATTGCGGTAATTTTCTACCGGACGGAGCTTGACCCGGGCCGCTAACCGCTCTCCCACCCTTACCGCTTCGGAAAGCGGCGGGGTATAGACCTGCAATCGACCGGTGGCGGCTTGCCAACCCGAGGGACTGAGCCAGGATTCTACCGCCATGTCAAACAGCAGCCCGGAAGGCCGGTTTCGGGCGGATTTATCTACCGTGCCGATTAGAGAAATAGGCTGGTTGGAAGGGAGATGGCAAAGATGTTGTGGTGCTAAGGGCGGCTGGAGAGCCAGTTGATAGGAGGCCAGGCCGATAAGCCAGAACAGCACCAACGATAACCCCAGGCAGGCCCGGCCCCGGAGCCAGGCCAGAACCAGCCCCAACAGGGTCAACAGGCCCGCCCCTACCGCCCACTGGAAGGATAAGTCCAAACCCCATACCGGGCTGGCCAGGCCCCCGATAAAGGCCAGGGTCAAGGGCACCAAGGGCCGGGCTAGGGGCCCGGGCAGGTTCATGACTCTTCTTTTACCGGTATTCGGGTCGTCTCCAGCGATGGCGCCGGGGGCGCGGGTCGGCGGGTCGAGGTTCCAGAGCCACTCAAGGCCGCCACGGTCTTTTGCAATTCCACCAGTCGATCCCGCATATTCAGAATTACTTCAATACCGGCCAGATTAATACCTAATTCTTGCCGGAGTTGGATGATAACCCGCAACCGCTCAATCTGGTGAACCGCATAGTACCGATTCTTGCCGCTCCGCACCGAAGTAATAAACCCTTCCCGTTCATAGAGGCGGATCGCCTGGGGATGAATTCCAAGAGATTTGGCCACCATGAGGAGAGAATAATAGCGTGTCTGTGGTTCGGGCATCGCCGTCCTCTGCGCGGTTTTTAGTTAATTATTAAATTTGGACATGGATGACATCCGGCAATTTTTATCCGGCCTAAAAATTCTCAGGATTCCGCCGGAATCATCTCTTTCAAATTTTGAAATAATTCCTTGGCCTCGGGTTTCAAATGGCGGGGAATGCTTACCGTCACTTCCACATATTGATCTCCCGCGGCACCGCTCTTCCGGGCCACCCCTTTGCCCTTAAGACGGAAACGCTGGCCGTTCTGGGTGCCGGGCGGTATCTTGAGTGACACCGAGCCATCCAGGGTGGAAACGGTAATCTTCCCTCCCAGCACCGCATCAAATAGAGAAATCGTCGTCTTCAGATAGATATCCTGACCCTGGCGGGTAAATTGCGGATGCGGGCGCACCGAGATGATTAAGTACAAATCTCCCGCCGGGCCGCCGTTTAAACCAGGATTGCCTTTCCCGGCCAGGCGTACCCGGGTGCCCTGATCAACCCCCGGCGGGATCTGAACTTCGATAGTCTCGACCCCGATTACGGTCCCCCGCCCGCCACAGCGCCGACAGGTCTGACGGTCTATGCGCCCGGTTCCCTGACACCGGGGACAGGTAGTCAGCAGCCGCACATTATCTACCATTTTTTCAACGGTCCCCTGACCCTTACAGGAGGGGCAAGACTTGCCTAAATTTTCGTAACCGGAGCCTTGACAGGCGGGACAGACCTGCTCTTTTTCCAGATTCAGGGTTCGGCTGCCCCCGCGCACCGCCTCCAGAAAATCGATTTCCAAGCCAAAGGTAAGATCCTGGCCCCGGATCGGCCCCGCCGCGGTCTGCCCCCCGGCAAAGAAGTCACGGAACAAATCACTAAAATCACGATAAGCAAAGGCCTCTTCAAACCCCCGGGTGGCCTCCGGGGTGGCATAATAGGCCTGACCCATCTGGTCATATTCCGCCCGTCTTTGGGGATCGGAGAGAATATTGTAAGCCGCGGTGATCTCTTTAAAACGCGCCTCGGCGGCGCTATCCTCGGGGTTGACATCCGGATGATGTTTGCGGGCCAAGCTGCGATAGGCTTTTTTGATCTCGGCGTCGCTGGCGGTCTTTTTAACCCCTAAGATCTCGTAAGCATCCCGTTCGAGCACGGAATCACTCCTGTTTTTAAACTGGTTCGGGGGATTACCGGATAGCTCCGGCCATTAATCTGTAAATTAGAGCAAATCCTGGTAGCTGTCAAGTGTGCTGGTCCGAATCGTCATCTCGTTAAAATTATAACCTAAACCCTTCCTCTGCTTTCGGCCCGGCTGGGGTTGGTTAGAGTGCAAGAGATGTTAATCCGGCCCGATAACTCTTGCATCCCAAATATAGTTTGTTAAATTGAAGATCATTGAGAATTTTTCCTAGGGATAGGTTTTGAACCGGCCAAAATCTTCTGTAGTGGAAATCGGCCAGGAACCGAGCAAAAATTTGTTTAATATTATATAATTAATCATAACGCCGAATTGCCGCGGGGCGGCACTGGGGACCGGTTCATAAAAAACTCTGATCAGGCTAGTTGACTTCTGGACCGGCACCGAGGTCCGTCCCTTAAAAATTACCTTTTGCCGGCAACTAAAGATTAGAGGTGGAGTAGAAAGTAAATGGCCCGTCGCTCGGAACTATTGTTGGTCAACGACGATCCTTTGTGGTACAAAGATGCCATCATCTATGAAGTACACGTCCGTTCCTTTTACGACAGCGACGGGGACGGCATCGGTGATTTTCGCGGTCTTACCCAGAAGCTGGACTACCTGCACGATCTGGGAGTGACAGCCATCTGGCTGTTGCCCTTTTACCCCTCGCCGCTCAAAGATGATGGCTATGATATTGCCGATTATACCGATATTCACCCCAATTATGGGACCTTGCGGGATTTCAAGGCCTTTATGCGCGAAGCCAAGCGGCGGGGGCTCAGAGTAATCACCGAACTGGTGGTCAATCACACCTCTGATCAGCATCCCTGGTTCCAACGGGCCCGGCGGGCCCGGCCCGGCAGCCCGGAGCGCCGCTTCTACGTCTGGAGTGACAACCCTACCAAATACGCCGAGACCCGGGTGATCTTTAAAGATTTTGAATCCTCCAATTGGACCTGGGATCCGATAGCCCAGGCCTATTACTGGCATCGCTTTTACTCGCACCAGCCGGATCTCAACTACGCTAGCGCCCAGGTTCGCCAAGCCATTTTCCGGGTCTTGAATTTCTGGTTAAAATTGGGGGTTGATGGGCTGCGCCTGGACGCGGTACCCTACCTCTTTGAACAAGAAGGCAGCAACTGCGAAAATTTACCCGAAACCCATCATTTTCTAAAAAAACTGCGGGAGCATGTCGATCGAAAATTTCAGAACCGGATGTTTCTGGCCGAAGCCAACCAGTGGCCGGAAGATGCCGCGGCCTATTTCGGGGACGGCGACGAATGCCATATGGCTTTCCATTTTCCCCTCATGCCCCGGCTGTTCATGGCGCTCAGGATGGAAGACCGCTTCCCGATCATTGACATCTTACAACAAACCCCGACGATTCCGGAAAACTGCCAGTGGGCCTTATTTTTGCGAAACCATGATGAACTCACCCTGGAAATGGTGACCGATGAGGACCGGGATTATATGTACCGGGTCTATGCGCATGATCCCCAGATGCGCATCAACCTGGGCATCCGACGCCGCCTGGCACCGCTGTTGGGCAACCACCGCCGCCGCATCGAGCTGATGAAGGCGCTGTTGTTTTCCATGCCCGGCACCCCGGTGATCTACTACGGGGACGAAATCGGCATGGGGGACAACATCTATTTGGGGGATCGCGACGGCGTCCGTACCCCCATGCAATGGAGTTCTGATCTTAATGCTGGATTTTCCCGGGCCAACCCCCAACGGCTTTATCTGCCGGTCATTCTGGAACCAGAGTATCACTATAAGGCCGTCAACGTGGACACCCAACAGAATAACCCGCATTCGCTGTTGTGGTGGATAAAACGCTTCATCGCCTTGCGCAAACGCTATAAAGCCTTTGGCCGCGGGAGCATTGAGTTTCTCTTTCCGGAAAACCGCAAGGTGTTAGTATTCCTCAGGCGTTTCCAGGAAGAATGTATCCTGGTAGTGATCAACCTCTCCCGTTTTGTGCAATACGTCGAACTGGATCTAGCCGCTTTTCAAGGCACGATACCGACGGAACTGGTCGCCCATCATAAATTTCCCCCGATCGGCGAGCTGCCCTACTTTATAACTTTAGGGCCTCATTGTTCGTACTGGTTTGCCCTGACCACCCCCCAACAGTTGGAGGTGGAGTTACCCACCCCCAAAGTCGAGATCCCGACCCTGACGATCCACGGGGAAACCGGTGAACTGTTCCGAGGTAAAGACCGGGCGGCCTTGGCAGGGGTACTCCCTGATTATCTCCGCCGGTGTCGTTGGTTCGGCGGCAAGGCCCGGCAAATCAAGTCGGCCCGCGTATTAGAGGTTATCCCCTTTACTTATGATACCAATACCGCTTATTTCACCATGATTAGTATTGGTTATATCGAGGGCGAACCGGAAACCTATGTCCTGCCGCTAGCCGTGACTCATGGAGAACGAATAAATCAGGTCAAAGAGGAAAATCCCCAGGCCGTGGTGGCCCGGTTGCAACACCCGGACTGGGAAGGGCTGCTTTACGAAGCCATTGCCGAAGGTAGTTTTGGGCAAGCCTTGTTTGATAGTATTGCCCGGCGGCGGCATTTTAAGGGCCTGGCAGGAGAGCTTTCCGGCTCCACGACCCGGGTCTTCCGCCAGCTTCGGGGTTCCTGGGCCACACCTTTAGAACCGGCCATCATCAGAACCGAACAGAGCAATACCTCCATTGTTTACGGCGACCGCTTCATTCTCAAACTTTACCGGCGGATTGAGGAGGGCCTTAACCCTGATCTGGAGATCGGCCGCTTTCTTACGGAGAAGACCAAATTTTCTAATTGCCCTCCGGTGGCCGGGGCTTTGGAGTATCGCCGCAATCGCAGCGATCCGATCACCATGGCGATTCTTCAGGGCTTTGTCCTTAATCAGGGTGATGCCTGGAGCTATACCCTGGATGTCCTGAATCATTATTATGAGACCGCCCTGGCCCAGAAATTAGAGATTGAACCGGAAATTCCCTCTCAGAAACCGTTAATCACCCTGGTAAAGGAGGAGGTGCCGCCTCTGGCTCAGGAAATGATCGGCCATTACCTGGAATCCGCCCGACTTTTGGGGCAGCGCACCGCTGAACTACATCTGGCGTTGGCATCGGTTAAAAGCGATCTCAACTTTGTGCCCGAACCATTTTCCACCCTCTACCAGCGCTCCATCTATCAGTCCATGCGCAATCTGACCGCCCGCAGCTTTCAGCTCCTGCGCTCGCAACTGCGACACTTACCGGAAGCGGTACAGGATGCCGGTCAGCAGGTATTGGACCAGGAAGGAGTCGTCTTTAAACGCTTCCACGCCCTGTTGGAACGGAAAATCTCCGCCATGCGCATCCGCTGCCACGGCGATTACCATCTGGGACAGGTGCTTAATACCGGCAAGGATTTTGTCATCATTGACTTTGAGGGGGAACCGGCCCGCTCCCTGACCGAGAGACGGCTCAAGCGGTCCCCTTTAAGAGATGTCGCCGGAATGTTGCGCTCCTTCCACTATGCCGCCAATCAGGCGATTTTTACCCATGCCTTCCGGGTCGAAGATCTGTCAGCCTTGGAGAAATGGGGCCAGTTTTGGCAGTTGTGGGTCTCGGTGGTTTTCTTGCAGGCCTACCTCAAGGTTGCCGGACCAGGGGCCTTTCTGCCCGTCGATACCGCTGAACTTCAGATTATGTTAGATGCCTATTGCCTGGAAAAGGCCATTTATGAGTTGAGCTATGAGCTCAACAATCGCCCTGATTGGGTAAAAATCCCCCTGCAAGGCATCTTGCAGCTCCTGGAGACTATTGACTAGAGGAAATGGCAAAGATAATATTTATGACCATCGCGCTTGACGAAGAAATAGCCCGTTGGGCCCGCACGCGGGCAGCAGAGCGCCACCAGAGCGTATCCCGCTTAGTGGAAGAAATATTGCGGGAAAAAATGACTCAGGAAGAAGATTACCTGCGGGCCATGCAGCAATACCTGGCGATCCAACCTCAAGCGCTTAAAAAATCCAGAGACCTTTATGTGAGCCGCAACAAATTGCATGAACGGTAAATTTTTTGTCGATACCAATGCCTTGTTATGCTTTATTTTCCTATGCTTGCAATACTGAACCAGAGGTAGCTAATGACCCCCAAAAAACTTATAGATAGAACAACCGATCAGATTACCCTATTATCTGACGATGACCTTTTTCTGTTTAACGAAGGGACTCACTGTCGCCTGTACGAAAAACTGGGAGCCCATATAATTAAAGAAGATGATGTCGAAGGCACTTATTTCGCGGTTTGGGCCCCGGATGCCGAGCGGGTGTTTGTCATCGGCGACTTCAATGACTGGGATAAAGACCGCCATCCCCTGCGTTCTCGGGGCCAGTCGGGCCTCTGGGAGGGATTTGTTCCCGGCGTTGGTCCGGGAGCGCTCTATAAGTTTCATATCGTCTCCCGCTATGGGGGCTACCGGGTGGATAAGACCTCTCCTTTTGGGATGTACTTTGAAGGTCCGCCGCGCACCGCCTCCCTTGTCTGGGATCTGGACTATACCTGGCAGGATCAGGAATGGCTGGCGGAGCGCATCCGACGTAATGCCTTAGATGCCCCGATGGCTATTTACGAGGTACATCTGGGTTCCTGGCAGCGGGTCCCGGAAGAGGACAACCGGCCCCTGAGCTACCGCGAGTTGGCCCCCCGTTTGGCCGATTATGTGCAGCAGATGGGCTTTACCCATGTGGAATTTCTGCCGGTCATGGAGCATCCGTTTTATGGCTCCTGGGGTTATCAGACCATCGGCTATTTTGCTCCCACCAGTCGCTATGGCTCGCCCCAAGATTTTATGTATCTCATTGACTACCTACATCAATATGGGATTGGGGTGATCCTGGACTGGGTCCCTTCCCATTTCCCGGCGGACGAGCATGGCCCCGGCTTTTTTGATGGCACCCATCTCTATGAACATGCCGACCCGCGTAAGGGTTTTCACCCCGATTGGACCAGTTTTATCTTCAATTACGGCCGTAATGAAGTAAAAAGTTTTCTGCTCAGCAGCGCCATGTTCTGGCTGGATAAATACCATGCCGACGGCCTTCGGGTCGATGCCGTGGCTTCCATGCTCTACTTGGACTACTCCCGTCAGGAGGGGGAATGGATCCCCAATCCCTACGGCGGACGGGAAAATCTGGAGGCCATTAACTTCATCCGTTATTTTAACCAGGAGGTCTATAAAAACTATCCGGGAGTGCAAACCATTGCCGAAGAGTCCACCGCCTGGCCCATGGTCTCCCGCCCCAACTATGTCGGCGGCTTGGGTTTTGGTCTCAAGTGGGATATGGGCTGGATGCACGACACCCTGCAATATATGTCCACTGATCCCATTTATCGCAAGTATCATCACAACACCTTGACCTTTCGCATGCTGTACGCCTTTCACGAGAACTTCATCCTGCCCCTGTCGCATGATGAAGTGGTGCATGGCAAAGGCTCTTTATTGGGGAAAATGCCCGGCGATAACTGGCAGAAATTTGCCAACCTGCGACTGCTCTTTGGTTATATGTACTCCCAGACCGGCAAGAAGCTGTTGTTCATGGGCGGGGAATTCGGGCAATGGAATGAATGGTATCATGAAACCAGTCTGGATTGGCATCTGGTGGCCTATGCTCCCCATGCCTCGCTGAAAAAGTGGGTGCAAGACCTCAATCAGTGCTATCGCCGGGAACCGGCCCTTTATGAACTCGACTTCGATCCCGTCGGCTTTGAATGGATTGACTGCAATGATGTCCTGAACAGCACCATCAGTTTCCTTCGCAAGGCCCGCTCTACCGGTGATATAATCCTGGTGGTCTGTAACTTCACCCCGGTGCCGCGCCTAGTTTACCGGGTGGGAGTGCCGCGGGGCGGCTTCTGGAATGAAATCCTCAACAGCGATGCCGAATTCTACGGCGGCAGCGGCCACGGCAATCTGGGAGGGCTGGAAGCCACTGACTCACCCTGCCATGGCCGCCCCTATTCCCTCAATATCACCTTGCCTCCCCTGGCCGCGGTGTTCTTCAAAAGCCAGGGGTGAACCGGGTTGAACTTTTATGCGCTATCAAGCTGTAATATTCGATCTGGATGGGACCTTATTAGACACTCTGGCAGATCTGGCCGCGTCCATGAACTACGTGCTGGCCCGCTTCGGCTGCCCGACTCACGAAGTCGAGGCTTATAAATACTTTGTTGGGGGCGGCATGGAGAATCTGGCCCGCCGCGCCCTGCCGGAAGACCGGCGGGATGAGGCCACGGTCGCCCAAAGTTTTGCCGCCCTGATGGCCGATTATCATCAGCGCTGGACTGAGCACACCCATCCCTATCCGGGAATTCCGGAGCTATTGGAGGGCTTGACCGCCAGGCGCATCCGCATGACCATTTTGTCTAATAAGCCGGATGATTTTTCAAAAATGTGCGTCGCCCGGCTGTTGCCGGATTGGCATTTTGAGCTGGTGGTCGGAGTCCGTCCGGGCGGGCCGATTAAGCCCGATCCCGCCGGCGCCCTAGAGATCGCCGCGGCCCTTAACCTGCCCCCAGCGGCATTCCTTTATTTAGGCGACACCAGCACCGATATGCAGACCGCGACGGCCGCCGGCATGTTTGCGGTCGGGGCCTTGTGGGGCTTTCGCACTGCAGAGGAACTGAGCCGCAACGGGGCCCAGGTGTTGATTGCCAGACCGCCGGAATTGTTGGCCTTGCTCTAGCCCTGGTTCCCCCCCACCCTCAGCCGCTGCCTGCTAACTAGTATCCATCCGGAAACCTGCTTTCCCTTCCCCCTTGAGGGGGGAGGGTTAGGGTGGGGGTGAAAAGGTATTATACCAAGTTTTCATTCAAATGCAACAAACTCATCACTTAACACATTGATTAGATAAAGCATTTCAACAGAAAACTGAAATCTGTATTATATAATCTCAATATGTTGAAATTAACGTCCCCCTCCCCCCAACCCCCTCCCACCAGGGCGGGGAGTTACCGGATGAAAACTAATTAGCAGTAAATGAAAGAACTTTTGTTATCATTTCAGTCTTTTCTGGTATAATAAAGCGGTTGCAATTTCCGGATTCCGGCCTTATCAGGGCTGAGCCGGTAAACGACCAGTAACCCAGGCAGCCAGCGAGTCTCAAAAGCATCAGCTCTATTGCCTGATCTACGCTAATCAAGGAGGTTCGGTTGTGACAGTGGCACCGGAACAGACGGCCCAAGATCCTTTCTGGTTCCGCGAATGTTTTGTGATGCCCATGCCCATCGGCAGAAAAGCTACTAATCTCCGGGAGTTAGTTGAAACCCTGCGAGTTGTCGATGAATGGGTCCCCTATTACCATCTCTTCCAATATCGTCTATCGTTAACCTATCCGGGCGTAGAATATCCCAATGAGTTCGCGTTCTGGGCCGCCAACGCCCTGCAAGATAATCAGTTGGCGGAAAAGCTCAGCTCCTTCGATCCCTTTGACTTCCAAAATATGGTTCAGGTGCGGGAGGCCTTGATCGACATATTGGATTCTTATATGTGGGATCTCACTTATATCCCGTGGGCCCGTCCAGGGTTTGAATTCGATTTCTGCGAGGCTTCCACGGCAATCATTCGCTCCCAGATAGTGGCCCATACCTTACCGGAATTCTGTCAGGCCCTGCAACAGGTGGGGCTGGATTCCATTTATTACCATTTCTTTGAAGCCCGCTGGCGTTTGGGACTGCGCGAGGTTGACGACTTCTCTTTTTGGATTGAGTACAACTTCGATTGCCCCGAGGCCGTGAAGCAAATCCGCGACATCGATTTATATTTTTACAGCCTGCGCGAGATTCGCACTGAGCTATTAAAGATAATTGATCAACATCTGGGAGACCATTGTGATCAGGCTGGATGATTATGTCCCCATTGTCGGACAGGCCGTGGTGGGCCAGCTCTATCGCCTGGCCGAGCACTTAGGCCCCCACCGTCTGGTAAACATCAATTCGACCCGCACCGGCGGCGGCGTGGCGGAAATCCTGTCGCGGGTGGTGCCGCTGCTCAACCAGTTGGGGATCGAAACCCTTTGGGAAGTAATCGAGGGTGACCAGTTGTTTTTTGAGACTACCAAGGCCATGCACAATGCCTTGCAAGGGCAAAAGGTCCACTTTAGCCCCGAGATGTTAGAACATTACGAGGAGATCAACCGCACTAACGCGCCAAAATTTAATTGGCAAGCGGATCTGGTAATAATCCACGACCCCCAACCCGCCTTTCTGATTAAGGAGATGCGCTCTCAGGCGAAGCATTGGGTGTGGCGTTGTCATATCGATATCTCCCGACCATATCGCACCATCTGGAAATTTTTGCAGAAGACCGTCAGTCAGTACGATGCCTCGGTCTTTTCCATGCCCCGCTTCTCTCAAAACCTGAAGCACCCCCAGTATATTATTTATCCATCTATTGACCCTTTAAGTGAAAAAAACCGGGAGCTGAGCCCGGAAGAGGTCCAGGAGGTGCTGGACCGTCTGGGCATTGAACGGGATAAGCCCATCATCTTACAAGTATCCCGCTTCGATTCCTTCAAAGATCCTTTAGGGGTAATTCAGGCTTTCCGTCTGGTCCGGCGGCACACTCCGTGTAAGCTGCTGTTAGTGGGGGGCGAAGCCACTGACGATCCGGAAGGGCCACAAATCTTCGCCGCGGTCCAGGAAGCGGCCCACGGCGAACCGGATATTCAGATCCTGATGCTGCCCTCGGATAGCCATTACGAGGTTAACGCCATCCAACGGGCGGCGGACATTATTTTGCAAAAATCGGTGCGGGAAGGCTTCGGCCTCACGGTTACCGAGGCCATGTGGAAAGGAAAGCCGGTGATTGGCGGCGCGGTCGGCGGCATCGTCCTGCAACTTCAGGACTATTACAACGGCTTTTTGGTGCATACCCCGGAAGGGTGTGCCTTCCGCATCCGTTATCTGCTGCATCGCCCGGAGCTGGGACGGCGTCTGGGCCAGGTCGCCCGGGAGTTTGTGCGGGATCATTTTCTTATTACCCGAACCCTCCGGGATTATCTGACCCTGATGATCCTGGTAGAGAACCCCGACAGCCGCATGTTTGAACTCTGAGTTTAATAGTTCAGATAACCTAATACAGTATTTCAGAAAAACATTTTCACAAGAAAAGCCTTTTGTTCCCTCCCCCTTGAGGGGGGAGGGTTAGGGTGGGGGTGGTGAAACCTATTATGAATACAAGGCCTTATGCCCCTCCCCCCTACCCCCTCCCACGAGGGGCGGGGAAATTTTTAGTCGTGATTTTTTAAACTTATTTCGAAACTCGACACTAGTCACCGATTTTTTTCGTCTGCCCCCATTTTAGGGGCCAGCACAATTCATTAAGAACTGATCACCAGGCCTCCCCAGTAAAACAAAGGATGATCTATGCAAGTCGGAGCTAATTACCTGGGTGCCGGACGGTGCGAGTTTGTGGTTTGGGCACCGGGACGGCAACAAGTAGAGTTAAAACTGGCTTCACCGCAGCCTCGGCTGATTCCCCTGCTCCCCGCGGTTCAAGGCTACTGGCACACCGTAGTTGATGAGGTATATCCGGGGACTAAATATTTTTACCGTCTGGATGGCGACTTGGACCGACCGGACCCGGCCTCTAATTTTCAACCCGAAGGGGTGCATGGGCCTTCCGAGGTAGTGGAGCACCAATCCTTTAACTGGCGGGATCAGTGTTGGCCGGGCCTCAGTCTGGCCGACATGGTGATTTATGAGCTGCATATCGGATGCTTTACGCCCGAGGGTACCTTTGCCGCGGTTATTCCCCGTCTGCCGGAACTGATCGAGCTGGGGGTCAACACCATCGAAATCATGCCGGTAGCGCAGTTTTCTGGAGAGCGTAATTGGGGCTATGACGGCACCTATCTCTATGCGGTGCAGAATTCTTACGGCGGCCCACCAGGGTTGAAACAACTGGTCGATGCCTGCCACCAGCAGGGCTTGGCCGTTATCCTCGACGTGGTCTATAACCACTTAGGGCCGGAAGGCAATTATCTCTGGGATTATGGCCCTTACTTTACCGACCGCTATAAGACCCTATGGGGGCCGGCAGTCAATTTTGATGGCCCCCACAGCGATGCGGTCCGGAAATTCTTTATCGACAATGCCCTCTACTGGTTCAAAAATTACCATTTTGACGCCCTGCGGATTGATGCCATCCATGGCATCTACGATATGAGCGCCCGGCATTTCCTCCAGGAGCTGGCCGAAACCGTGGCGGACTATGCCGAGCACGCCAAACGCCGGTGCTATCTGATTGCCGAAAGCGATCTAAACGATGCCCGGGTAGTACGGGCCCGGGAATTGGGCGGCTATGGATTGCACGGCCAGTGGCATGACGATTATCATCATTGCCTACACACCTTGCTGACCGGCGAACATCAGGGTTATTATGTCGATTTCGGCCAAATGGCCCACCTGGTTAAAGCGCTTCGGGAAGGATTCGTCTATTCCGGACAATACTCTCAATATCGCCAGCGACGGCATGGCAATTCCGCCAAGGACATCCTGCCCCAGCGCTTGGTGGCCTTTGTCCAGAATCATGACCAGGTGGGCAACCGCCTCCGGGGCGATAGATTATCAACGCTAGTACCCTTTGAGGCCCTCAAACTGGCGGCGGGGGCCGTGATCTTATCTCCCTTTATGCCGCTGTTATTTATGGGCGAAGAATACGGCGAGCAGGCGCCATTTCTATATTTTGTCAGCCATTCCGACCCCGAACTGGTGGCCGCGGTGCGGCAGGGCCGTAAGGAAGAATTCCAGTCCTTTCATTGGTCCGGCGAGCCGCCCGACCCTCAGAGTCTCGACACTTTTCTGGCCTCGAAACTGCATTGGGATACCAGAACTACCGGTCAACACCAAATTTTGCTTAAATTTCATCAGAAGTTACTAAAATTACGCCGCGAGCTAGCGGCTCTGGCCCGACCCGACCACCACAACCTGGAGGTGGTGGGTTTGGAAGCCGCCAAGGTGTTAATCATGCGCCGCGGGCAACTAGAAACTAATAATCAGGTATTATTAATCTTTAACTTTAACCACCATGAGGTGACGCCGGAGCTAACCCCTTGGTTACCCGCGGGAAAGTGGCGCAAACTGCTGGACTCGGCCGACCCGATCTGGCAAGGTCCCGGGTCCCAGGCTCCGGAACAGCTTGATCAACCTCAGCCGATAACCTTAACCGGTCTCAGCTTCGTCGCCTATGGCGGTTAACGGTCTCGGCCCTATGGAGCATCATTCCCATGAAAATCCCCCGAGCTACCTACCGGTTGCAGTTCAATGCGGATTTTAATTTTGCTCAGGCTAGAGAGTTAGCGCCCTATCTGGCCGAACTGGGGATCTCGGACCTCTACGCCTCGCCGATTTTTAAGGCACGCCACGGCTCCCGGCACGGCTACGATATCGTTGATTTTAATAGATTAAATCCCGAGTTGGGCTCTGAAGCAGATTTCCGGGGTCTGATCAGCACCCTCAAAGATCTGGGTCTGGGTTGGATTCAAGATCTGGTCCCCAACCACATGGCTTATGACGGCGAGAACCCGATGCTGATGGATATTTTTGAAAATGGTTCTCGATCCGCGTATTATAATTTCTTCGACGTCGACTGGGAGCATCACTACGAAAATATCCGGGGCAAAATGCTGGCCCCGATCTTAGGGCGGCGTTACGGCGAGGCCATGGAAGCCGGCGAGATCAAACTGAGTTACGATGCCGCCGGCTTCAGTATTAATTATTATGATAAAAAATTCCCTGTAAGAATTGATACTTACGCCACAATCATTGGCCACCGCCTCCAGGTCTTGAGTAGTAGATTAGGGGAGGATCACATTGAGTTCATCAAGTTGTTAGGAATCTTACATATCATTAAAAATCTGCCCGCGGTCCAGGATGATGATTTTGCCAGTCGCTATGACCAGGCCAAGATCATTAAAAATATGTTGTGGGAAGTTTATACCAAGAACACCATTATCATGCATTTTATCGATGAAAATATTGATCTTTGCTGCGGGACCCCAGGTCAGCCGGAAAGTTTTCAACTGCTCGATAGTCTCTTGGCGGAACAAATATATAGCTTGGCCTACTGGAAGGTCGCCACCGAAGAGCTGAATTATCGGCGCTTTTTTACCATCAACGACCTGATCTCTGTAAAAATTGAAAACCCCGAAGTATTCGATTATACTCACAATTTAATTTTGAAGCTGATTGCCGAGGGCAGCATCAGCGGATTAAGAATTGATCATATTGACGGGCTTTATGATCCCAGCAGCTATTTAGAGAGATTGTCCCACCAGGCCCATAATCTGTATATCATCGTAGAGAAAATCCTTGAACTAAACGAAGAGCTCCCTGCCACCTGGCCAGTACAAGGCACCACCGGTTATGATTTCTTGAATTACTGTAATTCTATCTTTTGTAATGCTCGCCATGCCGCTCTATTTAACAATTTGTATTCTAAACATATCGGTGCCAAAGTAAATTATCCAGAGTTAGTTTATGATAAAAAGAAACTTATCATTGAAAAATACATGACCGGGGATGTCGATAACCTGGCTCATTTACTAAAAAACCTGGCTGCCAAATATCGACATGGTACTGATATAAGTCTCTATAGCTTTAAAAGAGTAATAATTGAGGTTTTAGCCCTGTTCCCGGTCTATCGCACCTACCTTAATCATTGCCATTTCACTGAGCCAGAGCTGTTCTACCTGAAGCAGGCCCTGCACCAGGGCCGTGCTAGGAATCCCGATCTGGGGTCGGAGTTTGATTTCTTAGAGGAATTATTATGCCTGACCAGTAGTAAAAATCTGGCGGACTGCGAGACCAACCAGGTGCTGCACTTTATCATGCGATTGCAACAACTCTCCGGTCCGCTGATGGCCAAGGGCTTTGAAGATACCACTTTATATATTTATAACCGACTGATCTCCCTTAATGAAGTCGGCGGCGACCCGCACCGCTTTGGCATGCCCGTCAAGGAATTCCATCACTATAATCAGAGAAAAGTTAAACATTGGCCTCATGCCCTGAATGCTACCGCTACCCATGATACCAAGCGGGGAGAAGATGTCCGGGCCCGAATAAACGTGCTCTCGGAAATTCCGGAGGACTGGGAAAAAAATCTGAAGAAATGGACCCGGCTCAATAAGAAGCATAAGAAGATCAAGGGCGCCAAGGGTATCCCTGACAAAAATGATGAATACCTGCTATATCAAACCCTGATCGGGGCCTTTCCTTTCAATCCGGCCGAGTATCCCAGCTTTGTGGAGAGAATCAAACAATATATGATTAAAGCAGTGCGGGAGGCCAAGATTCATACCGGTTGGACCACCCCGGATACCGAGTACGAGGCCACCTTGCTGGCCTTCATCGACGATATTTTAGCCCCCACCGACCAAAACCAGTTTTTAGACGAATTTCTGCCGTTTCAGAAACTGGTGGCCCATTATGGCATGTTTAACTCCCTGTCCCAAACCCTGCTCAAGATCACCTGTCCCGGCGTTCCCGATTTTTATCAGGGTACTGAACTATGGGAACTGAATTTGGTAGATCCGGATAATCGGCGACCGGTGGACTTTGACCTGAGAAGGCAATTCCTTGAACAAATTAAGGAAAAAGGGAAGAGCGATCCGTTAGCTCTGATTAACGACTTGTGGACTTCCCGAGAGGACGGCAGGCTGAAACTCTTCCTGATTTATCAAGCCCTGCAAGCCCGGCGACAGCATGAGCAACTTTTCCAGGCCGGGTCATACCTCCCGGTAGCGGCCACCGGGAAATATAAAGACCAGGTAGTCAGCTTCCTCCGCATTCAACAAAAATCCGTCGCGCTCATCGTGGTGCCCCGTTTATTAACCGCGGTCATCAAAGCCGGAGAACTACCGCTGGGACTAGAAGTATGGGAGGATACGTCGATAACGCTGCCGTACGCCTTAAATAATGGCATTGACAGCTTTACCGGCAGGTCGATAGATAATAAAGTGGAATTATTGGTCGGCGAAGTGCTAAGCCACTTTCCCGCGGCTTTAATCATATCGGCATGACTGATTGCCGTTGGCAATCACCGGCTTTCCGGTTATCCTGAACTATGACCAACCTAACCACGACTCCTCCGGACCGGGTTAATCTGGACCATCTGGCGGTGGTGCTGCACCAACCCCGATCGCCGGAAAATATCGGGGCCGTGGCCCGGGCCATCAAAAATATGGGTTTAAGCCGCCTGCTCCTGGTTCAGCCCCTAACCCTGGACCGGGAGCGCATGCTCAAGATGGCTACCGTCGGCGCCGCGGCACTGATCGACCATCTGGAGATCTACGACGACTTGCCGACCGCCCTGGGACCGTTTCAGTATATCGTCGGCACTACCGCCCGTTTAGGGGGCATCCGACAAGGGGTGCTCAGCCCCCGGGAGATGGCCGCGCAACTGATCGGCATCTCGCCGCGCAACCACATTGCTCTCTTGTTCGGGCCCGAGAACTGGGGCTTGACCAACCAGGAATTGACTTATTGCCATGCCCTGGTAAACATTCCCACCGCGGCCTTCCACTCCCTCAATCTGGCCCAGGCCGTGTTGATCCTGACCTATGAGATTTTTTTGGCCCGCAGCGACCAGGTGCCCCGCCTGGCCCCCCGCCTAGCCAACTCCTGGGAATTAGAGAGCATGTACGCCATTCTGCAAGAAACCTTGGTCAAGATTAACTATATCGACCACCAGAACCCCCAACACTGGATGCGGAATGTACGCCGGTTTTTCTCCCGCCACGGCCTGAAGTCTCGGGAAGTGCAGGTGATCAAAGGCATCTGCCGCCAGATCGAGTGGTATGGCCGCCAGCAATCAGAATCCCGAAGTCAGATTTTAGATGACATTACTAAAGAAAACCAATCTGAGTAGACTGAACACAGAAACCGGAGCTATGAGATCCATGTCAAACTATTTTATTGATCTTGTAAGTTTTGATATAGATCACTCGCCTTAAATTTAGTGAATTGCAAAATATTAACTATTTACAATGACCAACCGCATTTCAAGGTTTGCAATATAAATCGTGAAACTGTAACGTGGAAAAGCGCAACGCATCCCGACTTGAGGATCTAGGTTAGAATGTAACTGATCACAGGGGTCTAAAAAAAAGAGAAGGGCAGCATTTTTAGCTGACGACAAATTTAATTTTGTGATAAAGCTGTTCTCAGAAATTGGCAAAAGGACAGCATGTCACAGAGCACTTATTGCATACGAGGGCGCCA
>JAQVHY010000153.1 GCA_028695935.1 Desulfobacca sp. | reverse complement strand
GGGGGCATCAGTTACTTCGGAGCCGTAGGCTTTATCTTAGGACCGCTGATTCTGTCCTTCCTGTTATCATTATTAAGTATTTATCAAATGACCATCTTAAAACCCCCGCGTCCCGCCAGCGCCCCGCCCGCGCCCCAAGCGGAAAAAACACCACCCTCCGAAGCACCCGCCGAAAAACCACCCCCGTCTTCAAGCCCCTAAGCTTAAGTGAGGGCCTAGTTATAATTATTTGAAATATGGGAGACCTGGTTGCCGAGGGCTGATCGAATGCGCTGGCCAGCAGCGAACCCATGATTTGGCTTGACATTCAAACTGAGTTTTTTTAACTTTATAAGATTAAGTTGAGGAGGAAAATGTGTACGCAATCGTTCAGACCGGTGGCAAGCAGTATCGTGTAGCCCCTGGGGACGTCGTCCGGGTAGAAAGACTCCCTGGTGAGCTCGGCGATGAAATTACTCTGGAGCAGGTATTGATGGTCGCGGCCGGCGACGCCTTCCAGATCGGCCAACCGTGGGTGCCAGGGGCGACGGTAGTAGGTCAGATTCTCCACCAGGGGAAGGGCAAGAAGATTCTGGTCTTTAAAATGAAACGTCGTAAGGGCTATCGTCGCCAGCGTGGTCACCGGCAACTCTATACGGCTTTGCAAGTTAAAGAAATTAGAGTATAATTTTAATTAGAAATCACTGATCAGCCACCAGCCGACAAACTTAATTTCAGAAGTCATCCATTCACGGTCATGCTCAGATTAAGGCGGTTTTACTTAATTTTGGGGTTCTTAAATGGCTGGCTTGAGGTTGAAGGCATTTTTCAGTTAAAAGATAGGAGGGATTCCCTTGGCACATAAAAAGGCCGGCGGCAGTTCCCGCAACGGCCGCGACAGCGCCGGCAAACGACTCGGAGTCAAGCGCTTTAGCGGGCAAGTGGTTAAAGCCGGCAATATCCTGGTACGGCAAAACGGCACCCGCATTCATCCCGGCGAAAATGTCGGTCTGGGGCGGGACTTTACCCTGTTTGCCAAAATCGACGGGGTCGTGGCCTTTGAACCCTGGGGCCGCGATCGGAAACGGGTCAGCGTCTACGCCCCGTAAAGGAGGGGCACTTGCCCCCCTGGCGGTTTGCCGATGAAGTAGAGATCACCGTGCGCGCCGGCCATGGCGGTGCGGGCTGCGTCAGCTTCGAACGGCGACGCTTTAAGCCGCGGGGGGCGCCAGACGGCGGCGATGGTGGTTCGGGCGGCGATGTGGTGCTGGCGGTGTCCGCTGGGCGCCGCACCCTGAGGGCCTTTCGATATCGCCGCCATTTTCAGGCCGCGGCGGGGCGGGCCGGACAGGGTCAACGTCAGCAAGGGCGCCAGGGCGCTGATCTGGTCATTGAAGTGCCGCCGGGGACCCTGGTGTTTGATGCGGCTAGCGGCCACCTCTTGCAGGATTTGGCCACCCCAGGAGCGCGGCTGACCGTGGCCCACGGCGGGCGGGGCGGCAAAGGCAATGCCCATTTCACCAGCTCCCGGCAGCGTTCGCCGCGCTTTGCCCAGCCGGGCGAGCCCGGCCAGGAGCGGCGGCTGCGTCTGGAACTACAATTATTGGCGGAGGTGGGGCTCCTGGGCTGGCCCAACGCCGGTAAAACTACCCTATTAACCAGCCTGACGGCTGCCAAGGCCCGTGTGGCGCCCTATCCTTTCACTACCCTGGACCCCAATCTCGGGGTGCTCCAGGATGACGAACATGAGCCGCTGATCATTGCCGATATCCCCGGACTGATTACCGGTGCCCACCAGGGCCGGGGGCTGGGAGATCGTTTTCTCAGGCATCTGCAGCGGACCCAGTTGTTACTACATCTAGTGGACGCCAGCCAGATTGACGAACGCCATCCAGAGGCTCAAGTAGAGCAATTAGAAGCGGAACTGCGGGCCTACGACCCCCACTTGCTGGACAAGCCGCGCATCTTAATCCTTAATAAAATAGATCTGTTACCAGAGGATTTCCCGCTAACCGCAGTCTTGGACACCCTTCGCCAACAGGGGTATCGCGGTCTGGCCCTTTCGGCCCTAACCGGCGAGGGGTTGGAGGAACTCAAGGCCGCCCTCTGGCAGGAATTTGAGTCACGCAATTATGAGCCGGAGCAAACACAGTCAGATACGACATCGGATAGTAACCCAGGCCAAACGGCTGGTCATTAAGATCGGCAGCCATGTCCTGACCGCGGCCGAGGGTTTGAACCGGGAGATTATCGCCCAGTTGACCGACCAGATCGCCCGCCTCAAAGCTGAGGGCCGGGAGGTCATCCTGGTATCCTCTGGGGCCATTGCCGCCGGCTCCAAAAAAATGGGGTTGCCGGGCCGACCCCAGGGCATCCCCCAGAAACAGGCGGTAGCCGCCATCGGTCAGAGCACCCTGATGCTCACCTATGAAGAGGCCTTTGCCCGTTATGGGCTGAAAGTGGCCCAACTGCTCCTGACCCGCGACGACCTGGCTAATCGGCGGCGTTATCTCAATGCCCGCAACACCCTGTTTACCCTGCTCAATTGGGGCGTCGTGCCCATCATCAACGAAAACGATACGGTGGTAGTGGAGGAAATCCGCTTCGGGGATAATGATAACCTGTCGGCCATGATCGGCAGCCTGGCCGGGGCCGACCTGTTGATTATGCTGACGGATACCGATGGCGTCTATGACTGCGACCCGCGGCACCATCCCGAGGCCCGGCTCATTCCGCTGGTGGAGAAGATCGACAGCCGCCTGGAGAAAGCCGCCAGCGAGTTGCCGGGGGTGCTGGGCTGCGGCGGTATGTCCAGTAAGGTGCAGGCCGCCAAAAAGGCCAGCAGCGCCGGGATTCCGGTAATCATCGCCAATGGCCTGACCCCGGCCATCCTGGAGCAGGTCTGTCGGGGGGCGAATACGGTGGGCACCCTGTTTCTGCCCCAGTTGAAAAAGATCAGCTCCCGGCAGTACTGGATTGCCTATACCTTAAATCCCCGGGGCGAGATCGTGGTCGATGACGGGGCCCGCCAGGTGCTGCTGCACCAGGGTAAAAGCCTGCTCCCGGCCGGGATCGTCAAGGTCAATGGCCGCTTCGGGGTCGGGGCCCCGGTCCGCCTGACCGACGCCGACGGCCAGGTGTTCGGCATGGGCCTGAGCAACTATTCATCCCAGGACATCGCCCTGATTAAGGGCCTCAAAACCGCCGAAATCGAGCAGTCTTTAGGCCACAAGGGCTATGACGAAGTGGTGCACCGGGATAATATGGTGGTGTTTACGGAAGCTTAGATATAGTGAGGTAATTTAACTATGACCGTCCGGGAGGAAATCATCAACGCTCTTGATGCCTTGTCCGAGGAAGCTTTGGAGGCGGTTCTGGATTATGTGAAGTTTATCCAGGAGCCTGAGGAGGTAGAGCCTACCGAGGACGAAATCAAGGCCATCGCGCAAGGAGAACAGGCATATGCCAAAGGGGAATATGTGAGGTGGAGAGATATCAAAACCGATGCCGTATGAGATTCTCCTCACTGGCCCAGCTCAAAAGGCTTACAGCCGGCTGACCCTTAAGCTTCGGGCCGGACTTGACCGATGTATCGCCTCCTTGGAGAACAATCCTAACCATTGGCGTTGTTCATTCGGATATACAATGCAAAAAGCTAAATATTGTTATGATTAAGTATAAGAAACTGCTAATATTTAAGATAGCTTTTTGCCTCCTGTGTTGTCAACAGACGCTAAGTGTTGCTGCGTTGGAAAAGATACCTGTGGAAGTCTATCATTCTGGGGACGATAGTGTGGGACAGAGGCTTGTTTATAGAATTAAAGAAGAAATTAGGCAATCAAGTTCACTAAGACTCACGAAGTCTGATGAACCGAGAATTTTAGTAAGCATTGTTACGCTCGAAAAAGACGAACTTTACCCTGGACGTTCTACTATATATAGCATGGTTATTAGAGCAGAGATTGATGAAGAATATTATTTAAATCAATTTGTTGGGTTTTGTGGTGTAAAGCGTATTAAAGACGTAGCGGAGGAGATAATTGCAGAAATTGACAAACTGGAAAAAGCATTTGATAACTTAAAATATATCGACAAGCTGCGAAAACAATTAGAAGAAACTACAGACAAAGCTTTTTGGAAACATTTGGAAATTATTGAAACTGAAATGGCAAAAACTAAAGATTTAGAGGCAGCGCTTGAAAAGGAAAGGGCAAAAACTTGGTGGGATAAACTACTAGAGTCTCTGTCAATAGGTAAACAATAAAAAGCTGAAGTATTTATCTATTGGCATAAAGCTATAAAAGCCCTATTTATGAATAAGAATCTTCAAGGAAGCATCAAAGATATAATTAATGAGCTGGAGGGGGAGATTCAACCGCAGCGTATTATCCTGTTTGGTTCACAGGCCAGCGGAAAGGTTGATGAATACAGTGATCTAGATTTATTGATTATTGCTCCCTCCCAGGATCGCCCTTTGGACCGGAGGTTAAAGGTTAGACGTTTGCTCATAGAATACGATCGAAATATTGGATTGGATATCTTGTTTTATACCCCCGAAGAATTAGCTTTGCTGGAAAACGAGCCAGCATCTTTTCTACGACAGCTTTTGGCCTCTGGAATAACCGTTTATGACCAAAAAAATCTTTGAAACGTTGCTTAAATATGGGCGAGTATTCTTAAAAGTGGGAAATTTTACGTGATAGTAGCCGCAAGCTTTAGCTTGCGCAGGCTAAAGCCTGCGGCTACAACTTAATGATTTAGAGATTGGAAAAAAAATGGACATTGCTGGAACAATACTGAAAATGGCTCAAGAGGCCAAAGGCGCGGCCCGGCGGTTGGCGACCCTGCCGCATCCGCTCAAAAATCAGGCCCTGAACCTGATTGCCGATAAGCTCTGGCAGGAAAAAGAGGCCATCCAGGCGGAAAATAGGGTAGATGTGGAGGCGGCCCAGGCCCTGGGGCACCCGGCGGCCTTTATCGACCGGCTCACCCTGTCTGACAAGGTCATCCAATCCATGGTCAAGGGCCTCCAGGAAGTGGTGCAGTTGCCCGATCCGGTGGGCGCGGTGACCTCGATGTGGCGGCGGCCCAACGGCCTGTTGGTCGGACGGCAGCGCATCCCCTTGGGGGTGATCGGTTTTATCTATGAGTCGCGGCCCAATGTCACGGTGGACGCCGCGGCCTTGTGCCTGAAAAGCGGCAATGCCATCATCCTCAAAGGCGGCAAAGAGGCTATCCGCTCCAATCTGATCTTGGCGCAGATTATGGCCCAGGCCCTGGAAGCCGCAGGGGTGCCGGGGGCCGCGGTGCAGGTGATTCCCACCACCGAGCGGGAGGCGGTCACCGAACTCTTAAAGCTGGATGAGCTGGTGGACCTGATCATCCCCCGGGGGGGCGAGGGGCTGATCCGCTTTGTGGCGGAGAATTCCCGCATCCCGGTACTGAAGCACTATAAAGGGGTTTGCCATATCTACGTCGACGCCGACGCCGATCTGGACCTGGCCAGCGAGGTCTGCTTCAATGCCAAGGTGCAGCGGCCGGGGGTCTGTAATGCTATGGAGACTATGTTGGTGCACGAGCAGGTGGCACCGCAATTTCTCCCGGCGATGTTGGCGCGTTTCCGCCAGGCCCAGGTGGAGTTGCGGGGCTGCCCCCGGACTAAGGAAATCGACCCCCAGGTCAAACCAGCGACCGACGCGGACTGGCCCGAGGAGTATCTGGACCTGATTCTGGCGGTGCGGGTAGTGCCGGATCTGGACGCGGCCCTGGATCATATTGACCGCTACGGTTCCAAGCATACGGAAGCGATTATTACCCGCGATTATGACAATGCGCAACGGTTTCTGAATGAAGTGGATTCCTCGGTGGTCCTGGTCAATGCCTCGACCCGCTTTAATGATGGGGGGGAATTGGGGCTGGGGGCCGAGATCGGCATCAGCACCTCCAAGCTGCATGCCTTTGGACCCATGGGCCTGGAGGAGTTGACCACTACCAAGTTTATTGTCTACGGTTCGGGCCAGATCCGAAAATAAAGGGGTACTGTGCGCCTGGGACTATTTGGCGGCACCTTTAATCCGATCCATTACGGCCATCTCCGGTCCGCGGAAGAGATTCTGGAGTCCCTGGCCTTGGATCGGCTGTTGTTTATTCCTGCGGCGCAACCGCCCCATAAGGCTAGCGGGGGCATCACCGCGTTTTCCAGCCGATTAGAGATGACCCGCCTGGCGGTGGAAGGCCATCCGGTCTTTGAGGTCTCGG
>JAQVHY010000034.1 GCA_028695935.1 Desulfobacca sp. | reverse complement strand
CAATTATGTCAATATAATTATTGGTATAATGGCCATTTTGTTGGCACCGCATACTTTCCAGAATCACCCTCTGAGAAGGTAATTTCAACTACTTAGCCATGGTGTGGCGTCCATGACTGTAGAAGATCAGTTTAATGGAGTTCAAAAAACAGTTTGCCCCCGAAGAGGCCAGCAGTCAGATATATGGGGCACTTCAGAGGGCTGCAAGCTGCCCTCAATAATTATACCAGATTCTGAGCTAGGGTTAGGGTTCAGACCAACTAAAAAACTCGGACAAAGATTGGCAAAATCACAGTCGCTTTTAAAGCCTATCCCCCAATGACTGGCTAGGAGATGGCAGTGATGGCTGACTAGCCCAAAGAAGGTTCGAAGAACCACCCATCATTACCGGAAAAAGCAGTTTTTGTTAAGTACCGTTGCTTTGACTAGAAACTTATCATGCCGCTTAAAGTTCTGCATATCCACCCCATAGCCACACTTCTGGGGCGAGGGATGCGTAGGTTTGGACCCAATTCATGCACTCCGTCAGCAGTCCTCCGGCCTGAAATTTCTTCCTCAATTGACAGCCCGTTTCGATATGCAGATCATCTCGGCAATTTCTCTATGAGAGATGATAACTGCAGGAGTTGGCAAGATATTGACGCCATATGGGAAACCTCTATTGACGAGACTGTTTATGAATCAGCCCTAGACTTTTTGGGTTGAAACCTGGGAAAAGGATTACGATTCAGAGTCTTTTTCCTCAACTGCCAGTAAGCTGAACATTTAGAGGTTGTGATATTAGTCAGAAAAGAATAAAAAGTTATTAGTAGGCTTATTCCCCAGGGCAATTAAATTACTTTAGCAAAATGCCGATTAGTCTTAAAGTTTTGTTATCCACCGATTAAGGGGATGCGATCTGAAATGAGGGATGAAGATAAAGACCGCGAGCAATTACTGATCGAATTAAGGCGGTTGCGCCAGGAATTGGCGCGGTTGCAGACCGCCGGGAACGCCGGTGCGCGGGCCACCGCGTCCTTAGACATCGAAGCCACCTGTCACCTCCTTTTGAAGAACCTCCCCAATGTGATTTTTAAAGGCTATCGGGACTGGTCGGTGGATTTCATCGATAACAAGATCGAAGGTCTGAGCGGCTACTCCAAGGAAGAATTCGATTCCCGGAGGCTAAAATGGCTGGATCTCGTGCTCGCCGAGGATGTGGAACTTATGCGGCAGACCCTGGTCGCCGCCCTGAAAGCGGATAAGTCCTACATTCGAGAATATCGCATTCGGCACCAAAGCGGCAAAATCTTATGGGTCCAGGAGGCCAGCCAGATAATCTGCAACACACAAGGTGGCATCGATTTCATCTATGGGGCCTTTATCGATATTACGGAAAGGAAAAAGGCCGAAGAAGCCTTAAGGGAATCCAAGCGGCATTTTCAGGATATCATCGACTTTTTGCCGGACGCCACCCTGGTCATTGACCAGGAAGGGAAAGTCCTGGCCTGGAACCGCGCCATCGAAGCCATGACCGGGGTCCAGGCCCAGGATATCCTGGGGAAGGGAAACTACGAGTACGCCCTACCTTTTTACGGCGAGCGCCGGCCGATCCTGATCGATTATATCTTCAAAGAGGAAAAGGAGTTCCGAGCCAAATATGCCCAGGTGAATCGGCGTGGCGAAATCCTGTGTGGCGAGACCTATGTGCCACTACTGCGGGCCGGCGGGGCTTATCTTACCGCCACGGCTGGCGGCCTTTATGATGCCGCCGGCAACCTGACCGGTGCCATCGAGAGCATTCGGGATATCACCGAGCACAAACGCCTTGAAGAGGCCCTGCACCGACAGAAAGAATACCTGGCGGCGCTGCACGAAACCACCTTAGGACTTATCAATCGTTTAGAACTACAGGATTTGCTCCAGGCCCTGATTAGCCGCGCCGGCCAGTTGCTGGATACGCCCCACGGGTTTATTTTCCTGGTGAATCCCGACCAGCAGGTGCTGGAATGTCGGGTGGGGACGGGAATTTTCGAGCGGGTCATCGGGGCCCAACTAAACCTGGGACAGGGCCTGTCCGGTAAGGTTTGGGAGACCGGCCAGTCTCTGCTCATCGAAGATTACCAGGAGTGGGAGCAAAAGGCTTCCTTTCTGGATATGGATTACCAGGCCATCAAGGTGGTTATGGGGGTGCCGCTGAAATCAGGTTCGCAGATCACCGGGGTCCTGGGACTGGCCTGCCGTTTGGGCCAGAATTTCAGCGATGAGGAAAAAGCCTTGTTAGAAAGATTCGGGGAGTTGGCCTCCGTGGCCCTGGATAATGCCCGGCTCTATGCCGACGCCGCCGCGGCCCGGGAGGCAGCCGAGGCAGCTAACGAAGCCAAGAGCGTCTTCCTGGCCACCATGAGCCATGAAATCCGCACCCCTATGAATGGCGTCATCGGCATGACCAATCTCTTGTTGGATACGCCACTCACCGCCGAGCAACGGGAATTTGTCGAGACCATTCGCAGCAGTGGCGAGGCCCTGCTCAGCATCATCAACGATATCCTTGATTTTTCCAAGATTGAGGCTGGCAAGCTGGAACTGGAACGCCAACCCTTCGACTTGCGGGAATGTATCGAAAGCGCGCTCGATCTGGTGACCAACGCCGCCACAGACAAAGGACTGGAACTGGCCTATATGATGAATAAAGAGGTACCGCATACCATTACCGGCGACGTCACCCGCCTCCGTCAGGTCTTGCTCAACTTGCTCAACAATGCCGTGAAGTTTACCGACCAAGGCGAAGTCTCCCTGACCGTCAGGGTAGAAGAAGGCCTTAAGGCCGCGAACCTGCCTCCCGACACCCTGCTGCTGCGATTTTCGGTGGCCGACACCGGCATCGGGATTCCGGCGGATCGCCTGGACCGCATGTTTCGCTCCTTCAGTCAGGTCGATGCCTCTACTACCCGGAAGTACGGCGGCACCGGTCTGGGACTGGCCATTTGTAAACGGCTGAGCGCAATGATGGGCGGCCGGATCTGGGTAGAAAGCGCCGGGGTGCCGGGGCAAGGGGCCACCTTCCACCTTACCATTCAGGCCGAGCCGGTGGCCATGCCGATAGTCAGCCGCCAGGAATTACGCCATCAGCAACCCCAACTGGCGGGTTGCCGTCTCTTGGCAGTGGACGATAACACCACTAACCGTCGCATCCTGGTTCTGCAGGCCCAATCCTGGGGCATGCTGGCGCGAGATTGCTCTCGGCCCCGAGAGGCGTTGGAGTGGATTGAACGGGGCGACCCCTTCGATGTGGCGATTCTTGATATGCAGATGCCCGAAATGGATGGCTTGATGCTAGCTCGAGAGATCAGGGCCCGGCGTCCCGACTTGCCCATGATCCTCTTCTCTTCCCTGGGACGCCGAGAAGTGCAGGCTGATGCCAATCTCTTCGTCGCCCAGATCACTAAGCCCCTTAAACCTTCCCAGTTATATGATGCCCTGATGAACATCTTTGCCGAGCAGCCTATTACGGTGCCCAAAGACGAAAAGGTCGTCAACCAGATTGATCCAGGCCTAGCCACACGGTTACCCCTTCGGATCCTCTTGGCGGAGGACAATGCCGTCAACCAGAAGGTGGCCTTGCGCCTGCTGGCCCGGCTGGGCTATCGGGCCGACGTCGTGGCCAATGGTCTAGAAGCGCTGGAAGCGGTGCAACGCCAGCTTTATGACGTGGTGCTGATGGACGTCCAGATGCCGGAGATGGATGGTCTGGAAGCCTCGCGGCGCATTAAATTGAGTAAACAGCGCGCCGAGGCCCCCCGGATCATCGCCCTGACCGCCGACGCCATGCAGGGCGACCGGGAAAAGTGTCTCGCCGCGGGGATGGACGACTACATTACCAAACCGATTAATGTGGAGGCTCTGGTGGCGGCGCTGGCCCGCGCCCGGCCACAAGCTGGCTTCAAGGAAATAGAACCGGAGGCTGCGCCGGTGATCGACCTTAAACAGTTTGAGGAGTTTCGTTCTGCGATGGGAGCCGATTTTATCGAAGAACTGCTGGCCGTCTTTACCGAAGACGCCCCGGAATTGCTGCGGCATCTGCAGCAGGCCCTGGCCGATAATGATGCCGAGAGCTTCCGCCGGGCTGCCCACAGCCTCAAGTCCAACGCTGCGACCTTCGGGGCAGTAGCCCTGGCCGAACTGGCTCGTGAACTCGAGATGCTGGGCAAGGAAGGCTCCCAGGCCATCGCTGGGGAAAAAGTGGCCCGGGCCGAAGCCGAATATCAGCGATTGCTGCAAGCCCTGAGGGAGCTGATGGAAACATGAGAGACCACGACGAACCAGGAAGAAGCCTGAAAGGCACCGGTTACATCCTGGTGGTGGATGATAATCGCATGAACCGCCTGATGTTGGCCCGCGGCCTGGAACAGCAAGGCCATCGGGTGGCGGTTGCCGAGCATGGCCGACAGGCCCTGGAAATGGTCGTGGAACAAGACTTCGATCTGATCCTGCTGGACATCGAAATGCCTGAAATGAATGGCTATCAAGTCTTGGAACGGCTGGCCGGCGAGGTCCACTGGCGCGATCTGCCGGTTATCATGATCTCCGCGGTGGAAGAAATCGATAGCGTGGTCAGGTGTATCGAGATGGGCGCTGAGGACTATCTCACCAAACCCTTCAATCCAGTGGTGTTGAAGGCCCGGGTCGACGCCACCCTGGAGAAGAAACGGCTGCGGGACGAACAGCGAGCCCTGTTCCGCAAATTCGCCAGCGACGAAGTGGCCGACGAGTTGTTAAATTCGGGTTTTTCCTTGGGCGGCCGAGTGGTGGAAGCTTCGGCGCTCTTTTGTGATATCCGCTCCTTCACCGCGATCGCCGAATCGCAGTCCCCGCAGGATACTATCGAGTTGCTGAATGCCTATTATGGCCTGATGATTGACGCCATCAGCGCCGAGGGCGGCCTCGTCAATCAGATGGAGGGCGATGGCTTGATGTCCATCTTTGGAGCGCCACTGGCCCTGGAAGATCATCGACAGCGGGCGGTACTCGCGGCGCAAAAGATGATCGCGCTCATTGTGGAGTTCAACCAGGAACAAGTCAGGTTGCAGCGCCCGCCTATCCACATCGGCATCGGCATAGCTTCGGGGCCAATGATCGCTGGCTACGTTGGCACCCAGCGGCGGGCCTCCTATACCTGCGTGGGTGACACGGTCAATCTCGCCGCCCGCCTGGAGGCGCACACCAAGGTGGTAGGGCAGCCGATCTTGATCGAGGAGAATACCCGCCTGGGTCTGGACCAGCAAATTGAGGTCGTGCCGGAGGGGGCCGTACGGCTGAAAGGCATGACCAGAGACGTCAAGGTTTTTTCCGTGCCGGTAAAGAAAGTCGGATAATCCCCTAACTGATCTCGGGCTAGTGCTTAGTTGCATAAATCAGAGATACGATTAGCTAAGCCTTTGGGATAAATATACCTTTTACGCCATTGAAACGGGGCGGCTGAGGATGCTGAACCAACCTCGATTTGTTGATTATTAATATAAATAGCTTAACCAAATCTTTGTCATTTCTTAGCTGGAAGTTCCGTTTTATGGTGTCTATCGACCGGTCAGTCTTCTATCCTAGCCCAAGTTTACCACGGCCTAAAAAATAATTCCTCCGGCGTCAGCCAAGATTTGATTATGGCAGGTTTGCGCATCTTCGGATCCCCTGCCAGAATATATCATTACTCTATGTTTGATGTCAAATTAGTATGAAATCGTCTAGCCCGTATAGTATCCAGTGTCAATGTGCAAGGACAACATCTTCCCAAAATTTTCAAGTTAACCGAATGCGGAATTTTTCTACCAGACGGTGGGGTTGGTAGGAGAGTTTGGCACGACGCAGGCCCTCTGCCCCCAGATCTTGCTCCCGGTTGATGAAGGGCACCTGAGCCCAGGCATGCGCACAAAATTGTTGGTTGATCACCGCATAGATGCCCCCAAGTTCGGGGTTGGCCTTTTCCAAGTGCACCACCGCAGTATCCTGATTGAGCCGTTCACCCATGGCAAAGGCCTCCACCCGGTCGTCCACCAGAATCACCCCGCCTTGCAGATGAAGGGCCTCAAAATTCTTTAAGGCCTCGGCAATGGCCTCCCACTCGCCCATCAGATTGAGGTCCTCATCACAACGTTTGAAGACACACCATTGATCGGCCAGTTCGCAGCACTCTGGCAGGTGGCGCGCTTCCAGAGGCTGATAGGTGAATTGATAGGACCGTTTGAAGTTGTTGAGATGATTGCGCTTGGCGTGGTATTTGCGCCCCGCCAGGTTGATCAGGTCCTGGGAGCGATAGAGATAATCAAATTGCTTCCGGGTCGATTCGATGGCAAAGGTGGCGCCATCCGCCAATTCGGCTACCAGTCGGGAGTCGGCCCGCTCGATCCGAGCCTCGGTTAGCCCTTTATCCTCTTTGAGCCATTCTAACAGCCGCCGCGCCATCTGCCGCCGCGGCCGCGGTCCGAGCGGCGGTAAGGCCCAGACCCCGTTCTCCGGGGAATTGCTCATCAGCAGCAGCCAGTCCTGATCTAGACACCATTCAAAGTGGTAATGAAAACGCCAGATAAACAGATTGGTAAAGGTTAATTCCGAAGTCTCCGGTTGATAATCCCACAGCCGTCCCTGGACAACCTCCCGATCTGCCAGATCCAACGACTTAAACTGGGGAAAAATAGGATAGTCCGCCATTTAACTAACTCCTTAGGATGTTGAATGCCACTTTTAGCCAGATTGCTCCGAAAAGTTAAAATCTAGATTGAGATGGAGTGATTTCCCATAAATTTAAATAGCTATATCAATAAGTTAATTTGTATTCATTATTAGATACTAAATTTTATCCTGTGCTCCTTGACAATGGGTATTAACGTCTTTATTTTTAAGCAGGTTAGCGGTCAGGAACCGTTATTAAAAATTATTTTAATTTGGAGGTCGCCATGGATGCCAAATATTATTGTGACGGCATGCAATCCGAGTTAACCTTTTTAAAAGCGCGGGTTTATGATATCATGCGAGCCATTGACAAAATGCCCGCGGCCACGAAAACCAAACTATCCGGCCAATATTCAGAGCTGCATGGTCTAATCGATCATCTCACCGAGCGGATTGACCAGCTCAAGAAAGAATGCCCGGTTGATTGGAGCGCCGCCAAGGCGGAAATCGACAAGAAGAAGCAGGAACTAATCGAAAAAATCAATTATTGGGACTCGAAGCACATTGCCGGTGGTTATGTCGGCGGCTAAGAAGTAATTATTTTTTGAATTTAACCTGCTCTTTCTAAACTCAAATCGAGAGGTGAGACCCGGTCTCACCTCTAGTTGTCTTGGCTAATGCCACTCCAAAAATAATAGTTCGCTCTCGAAACCGAGATTCGAAATTTTTATTGACTGCTGAGGTGCTTATGCCCCATCTGAATCCTGGCGATTCTGCCCCTGATTTTGCCTTGTTGGACCAGCAGGGCAATAACGTCAAGTTGTCAGACTTTAAAGGCCGCAAACTACTGCTCTATTTTTATCCCAAGGCCAATACTCCAGGCTGCACCGAGCAGGCCTGTCAGATCCGAGATGCTCGGGAAGAACTGGCCGATTTGGGTCTGGTAGTGGTCGGCATCAGCCCGGACGGCACCGGGCCGCAAAGAAAATTCGACGACAAATATGGTCTAAATTTTCCCTTACTGTCGGACCAGGACCACGCCATTGCCGAGGCCTATGGGGTCTGGGGCGAAAAGACCATGCGCGGCAAAAAGTACCTGGGGGTGATCCGCTCTTCCTTTTTAATCGACGAGAACGGCAACATCATCCAGCCGTGGTATAAGATCAGCCCCAAAGATACGGTGCCCCGGGCTGTTCAGGCCCTGACAGCTTAAAGCCTAACCTAAGTAGACCCGGCCAATTTTTCCCCACCCCTACCTCAAGGGGGACGATCCCAAGTGTACAAATACGTCCTCGGACCCCCAAACCCCCAAGCTTAACACCTATATCCTTTCTGCCAGCCTTAAAGCCCCCAGACTTAACTAAAAATAATACATTGATTTTATTAATTAATTTAATAAGTATGGGTGGTACCGGTTTTGCTTAATAGTTTTAACAAGAATCACGAACGATACCCAAAATTTATCGGCAATAACCGCAAACCCCGGCAAGTTGTCAACCTGGCTAATCGAACTGTTAATCAACCGGGCCCAGCAGAGGGAGATAAGAAATGCACATTGATGTCATCGGCTTCATGATTAGCAGTTTTCTGGCGCTGTTCTCCGCAATCCTGGTGACGTCGCTGATCTGGCCGCTTATCTGTCTCCCTCTCGAAGTGGCGGTCAGGTTAAAGCATGGAGTCAATGGTAGTTCGGCCTGGTTGCAGATCTACCTGGGCCAGGAACCAAAACTCCAGACGGTGGTTTCCTCTGGTCATGATCGGGACTAGGCCTTATAGCAGGCCCGCCTAAAGCTACGGCATTAACTTACCAGGCGTTTAAGCGTCAGCACCGGCTAATAGCCACTCTTAGTGACCAGGGCCACGCCCATACAGATCAGCACGGTTCCGGCCCAACGGATCGGGGTAATGTCCTCTTGCAGCAGGTACTGAGCCAAAAAGGCGGTGACCACATAACTCAGGGCAGTCAGCGGCAGGGCAAAACTTAGGTCTGACCAGGAAAGTACGGCTAGCCAGAGAAAGAAGAAGACGGCCAGACAGAGGATACCGACAATTATGGTGGGATGGCTGAAAATCTGCATGCCCAGTTTTAGGAGCTCACGGGGATGACAGGAAGAAACCGCGCCGATCTGTTTCATGCCCCGCGACAGTAGAACATCACCTATGGAGACCGAGATAATGGCGATGATCAGGGTCAATAAGGTCTTGGTCATCATGTCGGGATTCTCCTTTATAACCGCTGGAAATTGCTAAGTTCCAAATTATTTTCAATAAGAGCCTGCTTAATCCGGGGACTGAGCAGGGCGGCAAATTCAGCCTGATGGTGATAATCCGGCATCCAGTGACGCAATTGGGCATCGGACCATAGGGCAGGATGACAATAAATTTCGGTTACTCCTGGCCGCAAGCGGGGCAACAGGCCTAGAAGATAAGATTCATCCATCTGGCCATCGTTGAGCAGCCCGAAAAGATGGTCGTTGGTTTTAAGGCCATATTGGCGCACCGAACTTCGGGCCCGACGGACCAGCCAGGCAAAGATCAAGGCATGGGCCAACTTGTAACTCAGGCGCTGCCGATTCAGTCCCAGGGCAATCTTGAGGTCTTCTTGGGGCAAGCGTACTCCAAGAATATTATACTCCTGGGTCAGTTCCAGAACCAGGGGCCAGACGCGGGGATGCAAGTGGATATTGAGGTGCCCGTTGACGAACCAGGGGGTCAGCCCGGTGTGCAGCACGGCTTCGATCTGGGCCGCCAGTTCGCTACGGATCTCATCCTGAAGTCGGGGGGAAAAGAAAAAACGCAACCCGGCTCCTACCGGCTGCCGCGCGAAATTGCCCTGGGAGTCGGTTAAATGCGGGAGATAACGGGGCGGTAGGACCGATTGGCCCTGGATCAGGGTTAAATGGAGCCCCAGGCAAAGATTTGGCAATTCCCGGGCCAGGGCGATGGCTTCAGACGCATGCGGGGCCGATACCATCAGACTGGCACAGGTTAGGACTCCTTGCCGGTGAGCCAGGGCAATGGCATGGTTGAGCGGCGAAGCCAGTCCGAAATCATCACCGGTAATGATGACCGACCGGCGAGGAAGGGGAATACAATTACTGGTTATCAGTGCCTTATCCAATGCAATCCCTCTACCCAGGAGGCCAGGGATAAAAAGTTGTACGGATGCAAGAGGCGAACCAGCGCTTTCCCTAACCGTCCCTGACGTAGGTCGGCCAAGGCATCGGCCACAGAAAGAGCCACATATTGATAAACACTGGGATCGCGATAACAATCAATCATACAGGCCTGGCAATTATCTCTGATTCGGGGCAGAGTGAGGAAATCTTCCAAGGCCCCCAACGGCGTCTTTACATAATGACAGCGGTAAACCTTAAGCTGCCAGTCCAGAAAAAAATATTTATACCCGGCCAGACAGGGAAAGCGCAGACGGCGGTTGGTCAATTGGCGTTGTAGTTCTATCCAGGACAGCCGGGGATTGAGAATTTGGATCTGATTTTGGGACTTTAAGGCCTTGAGGCGTTCAAACCAGCCATAGAGTTCCTCCGGAGAAAATTTCACCAGATCATGGTCAGCGCACCCCAGATAAGGGGAGTGGAGCCTGGTTAGGGGATAGGAAAAGGTTACCAAATGAAACCCTAAATTTGTTAAGAACTTAGGCAGGGCCGCCAACTCATTAAGTAATCGGCTAATCGTAACCGAGGCGATAGCTTTAATACTCCGTGCTTGGATTTCCGGTACCATGGCCTGGATATGGTCGGTTAAGCCCGGTAACCCCCGGTGTTCATCGTGCTGTTGGGCAGAGGCGGCATCAATCGAAATAATCAAGCTATCCAGGCCGGCCTCTTGCAGTTCAGACAGTTTAGGGGTATCAAGCAAGGCTCCATTGGTACATAATAGGGTGATAATGCCCAGGTCGCGCGCCTGTGCCAAGATGTCCACCAGAGGGGGATATAGCAGAGGTTCTCCACCGGTAAACACTAAATATTTTACCCCCCCCTGGGCCAGGAGTCGAAGCCCTCGGGCCAGACGGGTATAATCCGCCATCACCCAATCTTCTGGCTTGAGCTGATGGAAATTACAGAAGCGACACTGGGCATTACAGGCGTTAGTAACGGCAATCTGGCAGAATCCTGGCCCTCCTTGACAAAGAAGGCTAAGAAACTCTTTGTAATTCATGAAGCTGAAGTCTTAAGGGACTCCCCTGCCCGGCTCTCGTCAGGTTGATGCCGGCGGAATAGAAAGCCAAAGAATTCCTTGCCTTCTTTAAGCAACCGACGGCGTTCAGCAGCATCCACCAGCATGGTTTTCGCGGTCCGGGCCATGTAACGGGGGCGAAAATAGAATTTACGATAGAAACGCGGTACCGCCTGAAAAATGTCTTCCGCCTTAAGCTCGGGATATTCTATTACACATTGCTGATAACCGGTATCGCCATCTACTAAGACTCCGGAGCGGAAATAACCCTCTTTCGCGCAGAGGTCATAAAAGGCCGTGCCCGGATAAGGGGTGGCCAGTGATACCTGAATGGTATCCGGGTCCAGATCACAGGCAAAGCGGATCGACTCCTCAATAGTGGCGGGGGTTTCTCCGGGCAAGCCCACAATAAAGGTGCCATGAATCTGAATACCCAATTCCTTGCACCAGCGGGTGAAGCGGTGGGCCTGTTCAATAGTGGCGCCCTTGCGAATGTTCTTTAATATCTGATCGTTCCCGGTTTCGTAACCCACCACCAGGAGGCGCAGACCGCCTTCTTTCATGGCTTTTAAGGACTCATAATCAGTATTTACCCGGCCGGTGGCGGACCAGGTAAACTGCAAAGGACGAAATTCCCGACCCAGTTGCCGGACCCGCTCCGGATTGGCGGTAAAGGTATCATCATCAAAGAAGATTTCCGCGGCCTGGGGGAACAACTCTAGACTGCGACGCACTTCATTGACCACGTCAGCCACCCTGCGCACCCGATAGCGGTGGCCGGATAAGGTCTGGGGCCATAGACAATAGATACAGTGGTGGGGACAACCCCGGCCGGTATAAATGGAAATATAGGGATCTCGCAGATATGGTATATGGTAGCGATTGATGTCCAGATCACGATGGTAGATTTCGGTCACCCAGGGCAGGGCGTCTAAATCTTCGATATAGGGACGGTCAGGGTTGTGATAAATCTGGCCATTTTTACGATAACTGAGCCCTAATATTTTATCCCAGGGTTGATCCTCAGCCAGTTCCCGGACCGTGTAATCGAACTCCCGGCGGGCCACAAAGTCTAAGGCCACACTGATTTTTAAGGTGTCATCGGGCAGAATAGTGACCTGAGGCCCGACCATCCCCACGATTAAACCAGGATAACTGGCTTTCAGGGCTTCCACCGTCTGGAGATCATAAGTTAAAGATGCGGATGAAGTGAAGATGACCACTAATTCATAACCTCGGGCCTGTTCTACCACCTCCGCAACCCCTAAGTTCAAGGGTGGAGCATCCAACACCCGACTTTCGGGAATTAACCCGGCCGGGTAACAGAGCCAGGTGGGATACCAGAACGAGGTTACCTCCCGAGTGGCTTGATAGCGAGACCCGGCACCGCCGTCAAAATCTTTAAAACAGGGAGGACTAAGTAACAGAGTACGTTTCATGGGGCTGCCTTTCGCTAAATTTTAGGGGAGATGCTAACCTCCATTTAAATCATCGTCTAGCCAGAATTATTTAAGACTGGAACTAAATTTCGTATTTCAAGAGCTGAAAATTCCATAACTATCGCCGGATGGCCAGGAGGGCGGCTACCTCCTCGGTTTCATGTACGGCCAGATTGGCGGCCCCCACCTCTTACTTTCAAGCCGGCTGAGAATAGGGGTTTTGGTTATTACCCGCCAAAGGAGCAACCGCGTAGGGCTGCCTTTCTGATCCCGAATACAGACCACATCCCCGATAAACCATGCCGTCGCCGAGCCCTGCTCTGATCTTAACTATCCCCGCCTTGGTCGGTAAGGCCACGGCTAATCGGTAAAAAGCCACCCTTTTGGCAATGGAATTTTCATGTCCTGTTATTCTATTCCAAAGCACTACAGTTGTCGACGAAATTGCGCGAGTCGATAGAGCTTATCGCCATAGTAGCTTTTTTTAAAGTTTAAATTTTCTTTTGCCGATAAGAAAGATGAACGAGACTCGGTTATTGACACCAAACGCAGCACCCAGAGAATATGAAAGTCAACGATTTACTTCATATCATCGCGGGGGGTAAGATAGAAAAGACTCCATCCCGACAGACGCGAGTTGAGGCCCAGGGGCCGACCTCCGACCTGGAGGTGGCAGATGTCATTACCCTGATTGGCGGTGAGAATCGGCGAGCTCTGCTTTCTGATCCTAATGCCGTGGATCAGGCCCGGGATCTGGTTGCTTCTCTCTGCGATCAATTGCAAAATAGCAGTCGGGAAACCCTGCTGGCCGTCCATCATCTGGACCATGCCCTGCTTACCCGGATACTTTGATTATTCCTCCTAATCCTAATCCTTCACGACCCGGGGCCCGCATATAACCTCCACTGTATCCAGGTGGAGCAAGAGTGGTGCTGCTTGCTCAAGCCTTAAAAGCGCCTTCCTTGTTTAACCCTACCAAAGCTAACCCAATTTGGCATTGATAGTCTCCAACATCTCCCAGAGTCGCTGAATCTCGGGATGCAAATGCCACTCTTCGGGTTGGGTGGCATATTTATCACCGTCATTAATAAACTTATAGAGATAGATTTCGCAGGCCCGATACTCCTCTTGATCACCGGCCCAGCGGGTGAAATTGCCGGGAAAGATGCCGCCGATCTTCCAGCCCCGCCCCCATTTGAGGGTAACATCCTGGGTAATGGTGTGCCAGGTCTCCAAAAAGGTGGTCAGATATTCCGCTCTCGAGGCTTTAATCATGCGGTCCATGACCCGCCCCAGAAAGCCCATCAGACGTTGCTGGCGATAATCAGGGTGAGTACCGGCAAAGGTGTACTCAATCTGGAGATTTTTATCATATTTGGTCATCATGGTGGCCGCGGCCAGGCGTCCGTTGGCCACCTCCTCGGCGGTCAGCATACAGTAGCGTTTCTCTTTGGCGTCGAGATCCCAAGTCTCCTCCAGGGTTATACGCCCTTCATATTCCTCCGGATAGAGGATGAAATCATGTTCGGAACCGTAAATCTCGGGATAGGCCCAGCGCCACAGTTCCGCGGCGGCCTCGATATCGCCCCGCCGCAGCGGCCGCAATAAGAATCGATTATTCAGGATATATTCCGGCTCAGGTCTGACCCAGATTACCTGTTTATCTTGGATGGTTCGGGTCTGACAGCTTTGCCCCATGCGGCGATAGGGGCGGTAGGAACTCATATCCAACCGGCGCATCGCTCTCCCTCTCTGGTAAACTATTTCTATGGTTGTCCGATTATTGCTCCCAAATAATTTCCCCGGTATCCCGCGTATCATAGCCCCCCAGGCCAGCGACGGTGTGCTTAAACTCTTCTGAGCGTATCAGAGTCAGCAAGGTCTGAAAGCGGGCTTCCGCAAATGTAGTCTGGGGAACAACCAGGTCATAACGTTCCGTGACTACCGGGATAAAATCCAGCTCCAGGGCGCGGGCCGCGGCCATAATCCCCAGGCCGGTGTCGGCACTACCGGATAAGACATTGACTGCCACCGCCATATGGGTATATTCTTCCCGCTCATAACCGTTTATGGCCTCCGCGCCAATCCCTAATTGCTGCAATTGATAATCCAACAAGATCCGGGTCCCTGAGCCCCGTTGGCGGTTGATAAAATTGACCTCCGAACGAGTCAGATCCTGAAAAGTTTTGATATTCTTGGGGTTTTCGGGCCGTACTATCAGGCCCTGCCGGCGATAGACCAGATTGATCAGCTTCAGAGGCACTCCGGCCAGATACCTCTGGATATAAGAAATGTTATAGGTATTAGTATCGGGATCAAAGAGGTGACTGCCCCCCAGATGCGAACGGCCGCGCTTCAGGGCCAAGAGCCCTCCCAGGCTGCCGACATGAGCCGAAGACAGGCGTAATGCTGGATGATAACGGCGCAGCAAGGTAGCCAAGACATCCAGGGTATTGTCGTGGCTGCCAATGACCACCAAGGTGCCGGTCAATTCCTCTGGAGAGATAAGCAGTTCCGCCTGGGCCGGGCGATCTTCCTCCAGGCCCTCGGCCAGGGCCGGGATGCGGATAATGCCATCCGCCCGTACCAAGGAGGTGATGGTGCCGGCGCCGCGGGGCAAAGGGGTGGCGATTACCCGCTCTCCCACTTTACCTAGAGTTACCCGGATAAATTCCTCTAGGCCGGCCTTGGAGGGGATTTTCTGGGCCGGATAGACCTCGATCTGGGGCCGGATCGGCAAGGCGCGGCCCAAGAGCCTGGCAATCAAGGGCAAAATGAACTGTTCGGCGGACAGCACCGCGGAAACCGGATAGCCAGGGTTGCCGATCACCGGTTTACCCTGGATCACGCCCAGAATGGTCGGTTTACCGGGCATCATCGCGACCCCGTGGACTATCACCTTCCCCAACTCGCTGATGGCCTGGGCGGTATAATCCTCGGTACCGGCCGAGGAACCGGCATTGATTATGATAATATCCCCCAGGCTTAAGGCTTCCGTTAGCGCCGCCCGGATAGCCTCCCAGGCATCAGGAACCGGGGGGTAAATATGAGGCAGACCACCGGCCTGTTTGACCAGACTGGCCAGCATAATCGAGTTAAATTCGATAATCCGCCCTGGGGCTAATTCCTCCGGCGCGAGCTCCCCTGGGGGCAGTAACTCCGATCCGGTCGGAATAATGACTACCCGCGGCCGCCGTCTCACCAAAACCTGATTAACCCCGACAGCCAGCAGCGCGCCCTGGGCATAGGGAGTGATTACGGTCTTTTCCGGCAGCACCATCTCCTGGGCCACCAGGTCTTCCCCCACCCGGCGGACGTATTGCCAGGGATAGACTCCGGCCTCGATCTCGATGGTTTCATCATCAAGCGGATTAACCTGTTCTACCATGATCACCGCATCAGTTCCAGGCGGCAGCAGATTGCCGGTGTTGACCGGAATGGCTTCCGACCCCAGACGCAGCCGTCGGGGTTGCTCAGTGGTCGCCCCGAAAGTCAGGGCCGCAGATACCGCATAGCCATCCATGGCCGCACTATGGTAGTGAGGCGAGGACCGCCGCGCCAGTACCGGGGCCGCGGTCACCCGATCTAAGGCCTCCACCGTCGGGATCTCTTCGGGTGCCAGAAAATGGTCCAGATCAAATTGGGAAAGAAAAAGCCTGCGGGCTTCCTCCAGGGGTTTCATTTTTAGGTAAATATGCCGTTTCATCGTCCCGGTTTGGAATAGTTTGAGGTTCAAGGTTCAAAGTTCAAGGTTCAAGGTTCAAGGTTCAAAGTTAGCGCCTCGTTTCCAATTACAACTTCTCGCCAACTCGTTCCCAAGTTGTACTTGGGAACGGAAATAGACCACTGTTGGACTGTCATCGGTTAGGGGCGAAATAAATGCACTTCGACGATTTCACCCTTTTCTAACCCCTCGGTATGGAGGGGAATCTGCACCCAGCCATCGGCCTTAACCAGGGTGGAGATCAGCCCCGATTTACCTAAAATGGGATCGGCCCACGGCAGGTCGGCTGCGGACCGCAGGCGAACCCGGACAAAATCTTCCCGCCCTAGGGAAGAAGCCAGATTGCGGGACAGCCGGGCGGTGATTGTCTGTCCCCAGGAAGCCTCAACAGACTTAAGCCCGCCCAGGCGAGCTAACAAGGGTCGCCCTATTACTTCCATAATGATCATCGCCGAGGCCGGGTGTCCGGGCAGGCCGAGCAGTGGTTTATTGCCGATTACCGCTAAAATTGTCGGTTTGCCGGGGCTGACGGCCACGCCATGCACCAGAATCTGCGACTCGGGAAAGGATTGGATGGCCGCAATGGACCAGTCCCGGGTACCTACCGAACTGCCCCCGGATAGCAGGATCAGGTCGGACTCCGGTAGGGCCGCGGCCAACTGCTCTTGCCAGGCGTTCAACTGGTCCGGGACAATACCCCGGCGGCACGGTTCCCCGCCCGCCGACTCTACCTGGGCGGCCAGGGCGTAAGCATTGCTGTCCCGCATCTGTCCGGGACGCAAAGGGGACTCAAAGGGGACAATTTCGTCGCCAGTGGAAATGATCGCCACCCGCGGGCGGCGATAAACCTTAAGCTGAGTAACTCCTAAGGCCGCTAAGAGGCCAATGTCCTGGGGGCGGAGGCGGACTCCGGCCGGGAATAGTGGCACTCCGGCCCGAACATCCTCGCCTTGCTGGAGGACGTTTTCCAGAGGAGCCACCGTCCGAAACACCTCCAGGCTGTGTGAGTCTAATTCCTGGGTATATTCGATCATCACCACGGCATCGGCTCCGGGCGGCAACATACCCCCGGTGGCAATACGGACCGTCTCGCCCAGCCGTAGCGGCTGAGCAGCGGCCTCGCCCATGCCAATCTCTCCGACTACCTGAAGCAGAGCCGGAGTTCCAGGGCTGGCCCCGAAGGTATCCTGGGCCTGGACCGCGAAGCCATCGACCACGGTGCGGTGAAATTGGGGGAGATCTTCCGCGGCGACCAGGTCCTCCGCCAGAATACGGCCATGGGCCTGGCTTAACGGCACCGATTCCGGCTCCAGGGCGGCAAAGCGGCCCAGCCGCGCCAGCACCTCGGAAATGGTTTTAAGCTTAAAAAAATCTTTCATGATATGGTGCTCTGATCGCTATTTAGGCCCTTTGTCAATCTGTTTCCCCAAAAACGTCTATCATAGGGTGCGTCCTACATATCATAAACGGTGCGTAGGACGCACCCCACCTTAATTTCACTCTGGTTTCCAAGATGTGCTTATACACATGGGCAAACCGAAATCAGTGTAATATATTTCATCGATTTTGGCCAATTTGGAATTATCCCAAAAAGGGGTTGCCGCGGTCAAGCAGCTTACGTTAAAATTAATTATTACTTCTAGCCGCTGGCGCGGTTTTAAGGAGAGTATTCATGCAGATCTTTATTTCCGGATCACTAGCCTATGATCGCATTATGGATTTTCCCGGCAAGTTTGCCGATCATATTCTACCTGACAAAATTCATATCCTCAATGTCTGCTTTATGGTCAATGGGCTGATCGAGAAATTTGGCGGCACTGCCGGCAATATTGCTTATAACCTGGCGCTCTTGGGTGAACGGCCGGTGATTCTGGCCACCGCCGGGCAGGACTTCGACCGTTATGAGGGCCGGTTGCGGCAATTGGAGCTGCCGCTGACCGGGATCCGCCGCATTCCCGAAGAATTTACCGCCGGGGCCTATATTACCACCGATCAGTCCGACAACCAGATTACCGGATTTAATCCCGGCGCCATGAAATATCCCTCGCAGTTTCAATTTGACGGCATTGATCCACTTACGGCCCTGGCCATTGTCGCGCCCGGCAACCTGGAAGATATGCTCATTTATACCCAGAGCTATAAAGCGCACAAACTTCGATACATTTTTGATCCGGGACAATCCCTGCCGCAATGGTCCAAAGAGCAGTTGGAGGACATGATCAGCGGCTCCAGTCTGTTGATTTCCAATGATTATGAACTAGAGATGATTATGAAGGTCACTGGCCGTAGCAAAGCCGATCTGCTCAGACTGACCGGCGCCATCATCACCACCCAAGGAGAAAAAGGCTCCTTGATAACTACCCGGGCGCAAGAAGTGCAGATTCCTGCGGCTCAGGCTGACCGGGTGATAGATCCTACCGGAGCCGGGGACGCCTATCGGGCCGGACTGATCAAGGGCTTGGTGCTCGGCCAGAGTCTGACCGCGGCCGCCCGTCTGGGGGCATGCTGCGCCAGTTACGCGGTAGAGTATCACGGCACCCAGGAACACCACTTTACCCTGGAGGATTTTTGGGCTCGTCACCGGGCCAATTTTAGTTAATTTTCATTCAGAAACTCCCCCGCCCCTGGTGGGAGGGGGTTGGGGGGAGGGGGATGTTAATTTCAACATATTGAGATGATATAATATTTTTTCACCCCCACCCTAACCCTCCCCCATCCAGGGGGAGGGGATAATGGATTCTGCACGGACACTAGTTAAGGCTGATAAGACATGAATGAGGTCAGGAAGACAAACTCAGTCAATGAACCGACTGAACCGCAGAAATCAGCTTCCCTGGTTTTTGCCCAGATTCAAGACCTGTTTCATCGCTTAGGTATTTTTGGGCAGAAGTTGCAGCTGGAATTTGAGGGCAACAAGTATCTTATCTCGTGCGATGCACGGGCCTTTTTGGTCTATCGCGTCAATGAGCAAGGTGCGGTACCGCCAGGCGTACCGGGATGGCCGGTCTGCCTGGTCACCGCCGAGACCGTGGTGGATGAATGTGGCCCCGCGCCCCTAAAGTGCGAGTATTTCAGTACCGGCCTAGCCCTACCGGACTGGCTGGAAATCATAGAGCAATATTATCGCCCCGAACCGGGCGATGCCGCGGCTTCGGGCTGAATGGTGGTCATTAAGACTATTCAGGCAATCAGGCCCTCCCAGTGGAAAGAGGCAGGTTTTTTTAGATTCCCGCCGACGGGGCGCTTTTACCCGCCTTTCCTGGTCCGGTTTTGATCTTGACATCGCCCTAGCACTTGCCTAATATTCCCCCAGACTAAAATTAAGTTATACTAATTAACTATTCTAGACTCTTGCTTAGGCTAAGGAAACTTTTAATGCCCAGACGTGATGATATCAAAAAAGTGATGATTATCGGTTCCGGCCCGATCGTTATCGGTCAGGCCTGTGAATTCGACTATTCCGGGACTCAGGCCTGCAAGGCCCTGAGGAAACTAGGTTATGAAATTGTCCTGGTCAACTCCAATCCCGCCACCATCATGACCGATCCGGGGATGGCGGACCGAACTTATATCGAGCCCCTTAACCTGCCCACCATGGTCGAAATCATTAAGCAGGAACGGCCGGATGCCTTATTACCCAACCTGGGCGGTCAGTCCGCCCTCAATCTCTCGGCCGAACTGGCGCGCTCCGGGGTGCTGGAGGAATATGGCGTCAAGATCATCGGCGTGGAGGCGGATGCCATCCAACGGGGGGAGGACCGGATCGCCTTCAAGGACACCATGAACCGGCTCGGCATTGACATGCCCCGCAGTCAACCCGCGTTTAGCGTCGAAGAGGCCGAGCGCATCGCCGATGATCTGGGTTATCCGCTGGTCATCCGCCCGGCCTATACCCTGGGCGGCACCGGTGGGGGCCTGGTTTATAACCTGGAAGAACTGCGGCTCATTGCCGCCCGGGGCATCTCGGCCAGTTTAGTGGGCCAGATCTTAGTAGAGGAATCGGTCCTGGGCTGGGAGGAATTAGAACTTGAGGTAGTGCGCGATGCCAAAAATCAGATGATCACCGTCTGCTTTATCGAAAATGTCGATGCCATGGGGGTTCATACCGGTGATTCCTTCTGCACCGCGCCGATGCTCACCATTGCTCCGGAACTGCAGCAGCGTCTGCAAAAATATTCTTATGACATCGTCGAGGCCATCCGGGTCATTGGCGGTACCAATATCCAGTTTGCCCATGACCCCAAGACCGGCCGGGTGGTGGTGATTGAGATCAATCCCCGCACCTCGCGCTCTTCGGCCCTGGCCTCCAAGGCTACCGGTTTCCCTATCGCCTTGATCTCGGCTATGCTGGCCGGCGGCCTGACCCTGGACGAGATTCCCTATTGGCGGGAGGGTACCCTGGACAAGTACACCCCTAGCGGCGATTATGTGGTGGTCAAGTTTGCCCGCTGGGCCTTTGAAAAATTTGAGGGTGCGCAAGATAAACTGGGCACCCAGATGCGGGCCGTGGGCGAGGTCATGAGTATCGGCAAGACCTATAAAGAGGCCTTCCAAAAATCCATCCGTTCCCTGGAAATCGGCAGACACGGCCTGGGGTTTGCCAAAGATTTCCACTCCCGACCCCTCGAAGACCTGCTTGAACTGCTGGCCGAGCCCACCAGTGAGCGGCAGTTTATCATGTATGAAGCGCTGCGGAAAGGGGCCAGCATCGCCGCCCTCTATGAAAAGACTTACATCAAGCCCTGGTTCATTCAACAGATGCAGGAGCTGGTAGAATTAGAAGAACTCATCCTGCAGCACAAGGGGCAGGACCTTCCCGACACCCTGCTGGAGCAGGCCAAAAAAGACGGTTTTTCTGACCTTTATCTCGACCAACTCCTGGGCCTTCCTGAGGATCAGATCAGAGCCCGGCGCAAATCTTTGGGCGTGGTGCAGGGTTGGGAGCCGGTGCCGGTCAGCGGGGTGGAAAACGCCGCTTATTATTTTTCTACTTACAATGCCCCGGACCAGGTGGAATCCAGCCCCAGGCGCAAGATCATGGTGCTGGGCGGCGGCCCCAACCGCATCGGTCAGGGGATCGAGTTTGATTACTGTTGCGTGCACGCCGCCTTTGCCATCCGGGATGAAGGTCTTGAGTCCATCATGGTCAATTGTAATCCGGAGACTGTGTCCACTGATTACGACACCTCGGACAAACTTTACTTTGAACCACTCACGGTGGAAGATGTCTTAAGCATCTATGAGAAAGAGCGCCCGGAAGGGGTGATCGTCCAGTTCGGGGGCCAGACGCCGCTAAATATTGCCAGCCAACTGGCCGCGGCCGGAGTCAAAATCATCGGCACCACCCCTGATGTCATTGACCTGGCCGAAGATCGCGACCGCTTCCGGCAGATGATGCGTAAACTGGGCATTCCCCATCCGGAATCAGGCATGGCCCACAACCTGGACGAAGCCTTAAAGGTCGCGGACTGTATCGGTTATCCACTGATGGTCAGACCTTCCTATGTGCTGGGCGGCCGGGCCATGGAAGTGATCCACGATGAACAGATGCTCAAACATTATGTCCGCGCTGCCGTCGAAATCAGCCCGGAACGGCCCATTCTGATTGACAAGTTTTTGGAAAATGCCATTGAAGCCGAGGCCGACGCCATCGCCGACGGCAACGATGCCTTTGTGCCTGCGGTTATGGAACACATTGAACTGGCCGGGGTGCACTCCGGGGACTCGGCCTGTGTCATCCCGCCCATCAGTATCCCCACCAAGCATTTGGATACTATTTATGATTATACCCGCCGCATCGGCGTGGAGCTGGGCGTGGTAGGATTAATGAATATTCAGTATGCCATTGCCGAGGATACCGTATTTATCCTTGAGGCCAATCCTCGGGCCTCCCGCACCGTCCCCCTGGTCTCCAAGGTCTGCAATATCCCCATGGCCCGGATTGCCACCCAGTTGATGTTGGGCCATAAGCTCGCGGATCTCAATATTAAACCCAAATCCGTCCCCCATTACGGGGTCAAGGAGGCGGTGTTCCCCTTTAATATGTTCCCCGAAGTGGATCCTCTGCTGGGACCGGAGATGCGTTCCACCGGCGAGGTCCTGGGACTGGCCAACTCCTTTGGACTGGCCTTTTTCAAGGCCCAAGAGGCCGCCCAACCTGTCCTGCCCTCCGAAGGCACGGTATTAATTACCGTATGTGAAACCGACCGACCCGCGGTTTTGGAGGTGGCCCGGCAATTTGACCAGTTAGGCTTTAAGATCAAGGCCACCGAAGGTACGCACAAATTCTTAACTGAACAGGGTATTCAATCTGAGCCTGTACTTAAGGTGCATGAAGGCCGCCCCCATATTGTCGATGGCATTAAAAGTAAAGAGATTGATCTGATCGTCAATACCCCCAGCGGAAAACTGAGTAAGTACGACGATTCCTATATCCGCAAAAATGCCATTAAATATCGCATCCCCTATATTACCACGCTGGCCGGCGCGCTGGCTGCGGCTAGAGGCATCTTTGCCTGCCGCCAGGGACACGGTCAGGTCCGGTCACTGCAAAGTTATCATGCAGATATCAAGTAACTCGGGGAATAGAATTTACGAACCTTAGGGATGCTAAACTTAATGTCTAGGTGATGAAGGAAGCTTTATGAAGTCGGTGAAGGATAACTGTGGGGTCTTTGGGATCTATTCTCGCACCCCCTGTGTCCGTGAGATCTTTCAGGGCATTGACCTGCTACAACATCGCGGCCAGGAATATTGTGGTATTTCCACCTTTGAGGATCGCATCTACCAGGTTACTCATTATGGCAAGGTATTAAACACCTTTACCGACCAGGATCTGGATTATTTAAAGGGCCATTGGGGGATCGGCCACGTTAGCCTCAAAGAGCGTCAGCCGGTCCGCTGGCAGTGGAGCCTGGGAGAAATTGCCGTGGCCTTCAGCGGCAATATTATCAATGCTGGTGAACTGATTAAAGAAATGATGGCCCGAGGTAAGGCCTTTACTCAGGGTTATGACGTCGAGATCATTTCCAAGATAATCATGGAAGCGGGCGATGTCGTCGCTGGCCTTTCGGCCCTGGCCGAAAAGATCAAAGGGGCCTATTCCCTGGTGGTGTTAACTGGGTCTGGAGTTTATGCGGCCCGCGATGTATATGGCTTCCGACCCCTGATCCTGGGCCAAGGCCCGGATAAATATGCGGTCAGTTCCGAGTCCCGGGCCCTGCATAACCTGGACCTCGAGGTGGTGCGGGACCTCCGACCCGGAGAGATCGTCCTGATCAATGATCAGGGATTCTCCAGCCTGAAACAGCTTGACTCCCCCCGCCGGGCGCACTGCGCCTTTGAATGGGCCTATACCGCCAGTATAGATTCCATTATCGAAGGGGTCTATGTCCAGGAAGCCCGGAACAACTTAGGCGCCCGACTGGCCCAACGTGACGCCGAAGAAGGCGGTTTGGAAGCCGATCTGGTAGCCCCGGTGCCGATGTCCGGTGTCGGCCATGCCATTGGCTATCATCAACACTCTAAGATTAACTATCAGGAGGTCTTTTTATACAATCGTTACGCCGATCGGAGTTATACCCTATCGACCCAGATAGCTCGGGAAGAGATGGCCAAACGCAAATTGTCCATCCTGGCTCGCTCCATTAAAGGCCAGCGCATTGTCCTGTGCGATGATTCCATTGTGCGCGGCACCCAGATTATCTATAAAATTCGGGACCTTAAAAAAGCAGGGGCCCAAGCCGTGCACGTCCGGGTGGCCTGTCCACCGTTGATGTATCCATGCGATTTCGGCATTGCCACCCGCAGTTACGATGAATTAATGGCACGGCGCTATTTAAGACACGGGGATATCAACTCCATGGCGCAACTCCAGGCCTTAGAAACCTGGGTGGCCGGGCAGGTCGGGGCCGATTCGGTCAAATATAACAGCCTCGACGCCTTTGTCGTCGCCCTGGGCATCCCACACACCGACCTGTGCCTGAAGTGTTTTAACGGCCTCCGCCCCATGGAAAGATAGGCAACTCATACCATCTATCAGAAAACTTTAAGAAATTTTCAGGCTTCCATCCATTAAGCAATATATGGCAAAATCCATTGATTTTTTATTTCTATTGATTTATATTTTATATTTATAATTAATTATTAGCATTCTCGTAGCATAAAAAAAATCGCGCCCATAGCTCAGCTGGACAGAGCAACGGACTACGAATCCGTGTGTCGGGAGTTCGAATCTCTCTGGGCGCGCCAGGAATATCAAGGGGTTACAGTAAATTTGCTGTAGCCCTTTTTAATTTTAGCTAACCTATGGCTAACTGCAGGAGTGAAAAGGAACAACCTCCAGAGAAGTAATTGTCGCATTGTTTGCCCTGCCCAGGTTAGCAAAGTAAAATATTTCCGGACCAGGTTTAGGGCATCCCCGGAAGCTAGCGGGGCCACCTTTCTGATCATTTAACTGTGAGGGGTGGCCCGTCCCAATTTATCAGCATTCCACTCCCTACCCCAGATCGAGACCGTCCCAAAGCTAACCCGAAAGCCTCGGACCTGATCGAGTGAACCCTTTGCTTACCGGCTGATAGGACTAGGATACAAAGGATTCACCGGTTGTAATCCACTCCCCTACCAGGCATCACCCCTCTGCAGGAAACAGCCTTCCCAAACTCGCACCAATTTAAGCAATAGGCGATAAATCGCCATTTATAACGATATATCGTAATTAATATAAATTTGTCTACCCCCGGACGAACAGGAAGCAGTACTTAATATATAGATATATCAATAACATAAATGTCTTTCCCTCTTTGGCACGCTTTTTGAGATAGTAGCTTGTTGAAAGAAAAAAAAGTCAGGAGGAGACAAAATGAAGAAAAAATACCTTAAGGAAAGCGAGGTCTCGGAAATGACCAACCGATCGGTAGCCACTTTACGGAACGATCGGTACTTCAGGCGGGGAATCCCCTTCATCAAGGTGGGCCGGAGTGTGCGCTACGATCTGGAAGAGATAATCGCCTGGATGGAAGCTCACAAAGTTCGAACCATGGATCACTGAAAGGGTTAATAAAATGACCCAGTCTCAGACAAATCCAGTTAGTCAGTCAAGGAGAAGCAGACCACACAAACATGAGGAAATTTTAGTATTTCAAATTAACGCAACAATTTGCGTAAGTTAGAAGAGAAATAACATGCAAGCAGTAGCAAATTTAGAAATTAGGGAAGCAGAAAACCCGGTTATTGCAAGCAAAGCCGCACAACAGAAGCCTGATAACAGCGCAAAAACAGGGAATGGCCAGGCTGATCAACTGCGGACAGCGTGGCTGGCCAAAGTCCAAGCCGCCGCCAACGAAAATGCAGATTGGGAATGTATCATCCTGATCAGAAGGGCAACTGAGGTTAGGGGATATGAATGGCCAAAGGAGACGCAAATTAGCCTCAAAATTGAGTTGCCGAATGAAAGTGCGATCTACGGTTCGGGTAACCTGGCCATCGGAGCGCTGAACGAGGAGAGCGCCATTTACCTCACCAAGAACGTGCAAATGCTGCACTGCTGGGGAGGAGCTGACCCCAGAGAACCTGCTTATTATCGTAGCGGCCCAGGGAGTACTCCCAAACCAACGGTGAAGCGCTTTGATTATCCAAAGTATCAAGGCGGATTTGAAGAATATGTAGAAAATTTGCGGACTTCAACCGAGACCATCAAAAACCCCGACCGCAAAGGGTGATGGTCGCTCTAAATAGCTAAAAACCTCGGGAGCCGGTGGCCTATAGGCGGGAAGGGGGTGAGTCAATAACCGGCTCCTCACCTTTAGTGGAACCTTAAAGTAGTCATGCATTTTGAGTAGTCAAAAAAATCAATAATAGAAAGGTCTAAAAACATGAACCAAAAATTAGAAAGTCAAGAAATCGGGGCAGCTAATTCAGACAATATTGCAACTGAAAGTAGTGAAACTATGAATGAGGCAAACACTAGCAGACATACCGGGGCCGATAATGCGCATGCGAACCAGATGGAGTCAAATAGCCAAAGGATAAACTGTCCACACATCATTTCTGGACCGGAACTGATGAGTCTTGAGCTGCCTCCACCGGTGTGCATTGTGCCGGGACTTATCTCCCAAGGCCTGACCTTATTGGCCGGTAAACCCAAAATTGGCAAATCCTGGTTTTGTCTGAATCTTGCTCATGCGTTGGCCAATGGCGGTCGGTTTTTAGGAGAAATTGCGGTTGACCCCCAAAAGGTTTTGTACATTGCCCTGGAAGACAATCCTCGGCGGATGCAGTCTCGACTGAGGAAGATGCTGGGGGATCAACCCGTCAGTCCGCGGATACATTTTGCCTTCCGCTGGCCTCGGATAGACCAGGATGATTTAGGGGCTTTAGAAGATTGGTTGAGTGATAACCCAGAGACCCAACTAGTGATTATCGATACTCTGGTTAGAATCAGAGGAGGTAATAATAATAGCGGGACTTATGACAAGGACTACAATTTGATCTTCAAACTTAAGACTCTGGCTGATAATCGGCAGATTGCCATTGTGGTGGTCCACCATTTACGGAAAACCAAATCCGAAGATATCTTTGACATGGTGAGCGGGACTAACGGGTTAACCGCGGCCGCCGATTCAGTGGCCCTGTTGGTAAGAGAGCGGTGGGAAAAGGATGCGTTTCTGCAGCTATCTTCCCGGGATCTGGAAGATAAGGAGCTGGAGTTGCATTTCGATTCCGAAACTAAATCCTGGGTAATGCTGGGGCAGGCTGATGAATACCGTCTGACTCCCGAGCGCCAGGAAGTGGTCAATTTTCTGCGCGAACAGGGTGGTCCGGTAAAGCTAGATGTCATTGCCAGGGCGCTGAACAAGGAGAGGACCAATATCTCTAATCTTCTCAAGGTCTTGATGGAACAAGGGTTGGTGGAAAGGCCGAAATATGGTTTCTACCAAATTAGGAATGGAACCAGTGAGACTAGTGCAACTGTCGAAGACTCAGAGGCCAACGAAGGTATAGAATCCAGTGCAGCATCCGAGAATAGTGAGATCAGTGAATCTGCAGACCATTCGCCCTCGGTGCTGTCGCAAGTCTCAGGGAAACTGGTTAACCTGGTGAAACTGTTTACTTAAAGCTCATTAATCTGGGATTAAAATTGATTACGAATACTTATACTCATCTTCTACAGTCATGGTCGCAACACCATGGGTAAGTAGTTGAAATTAGGTTCTCAGAATGCGATTCTGAAAAAAATGCGGTGCCAACAAAATGGTAGTTATATAAATAATTATATTGACATATTTGATTTATAATGGCATTATTGCGGTGACTCAATCGAGGAGGCGCCGCATGTTCGTCCGGGTCAAAGGTAAAGAACCGAACCGCTATCTGCAGATCGTCGAAAACCGCCGGGAGGGCAAGCGCACCGTGCAACGCGTCTTGG
>JAQVHY010000033.1 GCA_028695935.1 Desulfobacca sp. | reverse complement strand
AGGAGGAATTCCATGGCAGAAGAGGTTGTCAAGGTAGAAAATCGGACTGTAGATCCGGCTGAACAACAGATGTTGAAACGTGCCCAGGCTGAGGGCTTTGAGACCATCTGGGATCGGGCCGACAAGATGAAGCCCTGTCCCATCGGTGCGGAAGGGGCCTGTTGTCGTATCTGTTCCCAGGGGCCCTGCCGGGTGCCCCCTCCCAAGAAGGCGAAAGAGGGCGAGCCCCAGAAGAAGCAGGCTGTGGGCCTGTGCGGCGCCACCGCCGAAACCATTGTGGCCCGGAACTTTGCCCGCATGGTAGCGGGTGGCTCGGCCGCTCATACCGATCACGCCCGCGGGGTGGCCCATCTGTTCAAAGAGGTGGCCCACGGCAAGGCCCCGGGTTATGAACTCAAGGACGTCGGCAAGTTAAGGGCCATTGCCCGGGATTATGAGGTGCCGCTGACGGTGGGCGAAGGCGATGACAAGAAACCGCGCTCCAAAGAAGAAATTGCCCAGGAACTGGCCGACAAGGTGCTGGCGGAATTTGGCCAGCAAAGCGGCGAACTGGTATTCCCGAGCAAGCGCCCCCCCAAGAAACGGGTGGAACGCTGGCGGGAGCTGGATGTCATGCCCCGCGGCCTGGACCGGGAAGTGGTGGAAATCATGCACCGCACCCACATGGGGGTGGATCAGGATTACCGCAATATTATCCACCAGTGTACCCGCTGTGCCATCTCCGATGGTTGGGGCGGTTCGATGCTGGCCACCGAACTGCAGGATGTGCTATTCGGCACCCCGGTGCCGGTTTTGGGCGACAGCAATCTGGGGGTATTGAAAGAGGATCACGTCAACGTCATCATTCACGGCCATGAACCCCTGCTGCCGGAGTTGATCAATGCCGCCAGCCAGGATCCGGAGATGCTCGACTATGCCAAGAGCAAGGGCGCTAAAGGCATCCAGTTGGCCGGGATCTGCTGTTCGGCCAATGAGATTCTGATGCGTCATGGCATCCCGGTGGCGGCCAACTTCTTGGGCCAAGAACTGGCGATCATCACCGGGGCGGTGGACGCCATGGTGGTGGATGTCCAGTGTCAGTTCCAGGCCCTGGCCCAGCTGGTCAAATGCTTCCATACCAAGCTGATCACTACCGATGAACGGGGCCGCATCGAAGGGGAAACCATGTATATCCCCTTTGACGACCATCATGGTCCGGAGATTGCCCGCAAGGTCTTGAAGGAGGCGATCGACAACTTCCCGAACCGCCGGGCCCCGGTGATCATCCCGGAACAGAAGTATCCCTGTGTAGTGGGCTTCAGCATGGAGACCATCCGCTACCTGCTGGGCGGCTCTATCCGCGGGTCCTACTACACCCTCAATGACAACATCATTGGCGGTCGGGTGCGGGGCGTCGGCGGCGTGGTGGGCTGCAACAACGTGCGCACCTTGCATGACAACGCCCATCTGACCATGGTCAAAGAGTTAATCAAGAACGATGTCATCGTCTTGACCACCGGCTGCAATGCCATTGCCTGCGCCAAGGAGGGGCTGTTGACCCCGGAAGCCGCGATCAAATACTGCGGCGCGGGATTGGCCGAAGTTTGTGAGACCGTCGGCATCCCGCCGGTATTGCACATGGGTTCCTGCGTGGACAACGCCCGCATCCTGCTGGCCGCCGCGGCTTGCGTCAAGGCCGGCGGTCTGGGCAACGACATCAGCGACCTGCCGGCGGCGGGCGCGGCGCCGGAGTGGATGAGTGAAAAGGCCATCTCCATCGGCCATTACTTTGTCTCTTCCGGGGTTTACACTATCTTTGGGGTCACCTACCCCACTACCGGCTCCGAGATTCTCACCGACTACCTCTTCAAAGGTCTAGAGGAAGAGTTAGGGGGCATGTGGGATTTCGAAATGGATCCAGTGGTGGCGGCCCAGAAGATGATCGCCCATATCGACAAGAAACGTAAGGCCCTGGGCATCGACAAGGCCCGGGAGCGGGTGCTCTACGATATGGCCATGCGCCGCGAAATGGAAGAAGCGGCGGTAGCCGCAGAATAAAATTTATCAGCCTCCCGGGCAGGTGCTTGCCAGGGAAACTCGAAGACCAAACTTGGCCTTGTCCAGCCGGGTGGGAAATTACCCACCCGGCTTTTCTTATGGAATTGCCCCAAACGGATTAATACCAAGTAGCGATCAGATAAGCGAACAGGATTGGGCTAAGAGGAGGATATTTATATTAAACTGATAAAAAAATCGGTGCCCTTGACTTTGTTCCGCTCGATCCTTAATTAAAATCAAATCGAAAAAAATTTTTTCAAATATGAGTGTAAGTCTAATCAGTAAAAATTATTGACAAATAACTTTCTTATGTATATAATTATGTTCAGAAGTCAATCCGTATAGATAGAATTAAAAGGAGGGAAATTTTATGGCGGAAATCGAGAGCAGAAGTGTAGATCCCGGTACCCAAGAAATGATCAAACACGCTCAGGAGCAGGGCGTGGAGACCATTTGGGATCGGGCCGACAAGATGAAGCCCTGTCCGATTGGGGCCGAAGGCGCCTGTTGTCGCATCTGTTCCCAAGGACCCTGCCGGGTTCCCAAGCCCAAAAAGAAGAAGGGTGAAGAGGAACCCGCGGAAGTGAAGGCTCGTATGGGCGTCTGTGGGGCGACCGCCGAGACCATTGTCGCCCGGAACTTCGCCCGCATGGTGTGCGGCGGCGCGGCGGCCCATAATGACCATTCCCGGGGGGTCGGCAAATTATTTCGAGAAGTGGCCTATGGCCGGGCGCCGGGCTATAAGATCAAGGATGTGGCCAAATTAAAGCAGCTCGCCCGCGACTATGACGTGCCGATCACTGAGGGCGAGGGTGATGACAAAAAAGCTCGGTCCACCGAGATCATTGCCCAGGAACTGGCGGACAAGATTATGGCCGAATTTGGCCAACAAGACGGCGAACTGGTATTTGCGGCCAAGCGGCCTCCCAAGAAGCGGGTGGAGTTGTGGCGCAACCTGGGCGTCATGCCCCGCGGCTGCGACATCGAAATCGTGGAGTTAATGCACCGCACCCATATGGGAGTGGACCAGGAATATCATAACATTCTCAAGCAATGCACCCGGACGGCAATTTCGGACGGCTGGGGCGGGTCGATGATCTCCACTGACCTCCAGGATGTGCTGTTTGGCATGCCGGTGCCGGTGCATGGTGAGATCAACTTAGGCGTGCTCAAGGAAGATCACGTCAACATTATCATTCATGGTCATGAGCCGGTATTACCGGAGATGATCTATGTGGCCTCGCAAGAGCCGGAAATGGTGCAGTATGCCCAGAATAAGGGGGCCAAGGGAGTGCAGTTGGCCGGTATGTGCTGTTCGGCCAATGAGCTGTTAATGCGCCACGGTATCCCGGTAGCGGGCAATTATCTGCAGCAAGAGCTGGCTATCACCACCGGCGCGGTGGACGCCATGATCGTTGACGTCCAGTGTGAGATGCAGTCGCTGGCGAATGTAGCCAGTTGTTACCACACTAAATTGATCACCACTGATCCCCGGGCCCGGATTGAAGGCGAGACCATGCATATCCCCATGGATGAACATCATGCCATGGACATTGCCCGCCGGATTGTCCGGGAAGCGATTGACAACTTCCCCAACCGTCGGGCCCCGGTGCTGATTCCGGACGCCAAATATCCCACCGTGGTCGGCTTCAGCTATGAGACCATCCGTTATCTGTTGGGCGGCTCCATCCGCGGTTCCTATTACACCCTTAATGACAACATCATTAATGGCCGGGTGCGGGGCATCGCCGGCGTGGTGGGCTGCAACAATTGCCGTACCATGCACGATAATTCCCACTTGGAGATGACCAAAGAATTGCTCAAAAACGATGTCATCGTGCTGGTTACCGGCTGTAGCGCTATGGCCTCCGGTAAGGCCGGTCTGTTGACTCCGGAAGCGGCGGCCAAGTACTGTGGCCCGGGTCTGGCCGAGGTCTGTGAGACCGTAGGCATCCCGCCGGTACTACACATGGGCTCCTGCGTGGACAACTCGCGTATCCTGATGGCCGCCGCGGCGGTGGTCAAAGCTGGCGGTTTGGGTAACGACATCAGCGACCTGCCGGCGGCCGGAGCCGCGCCGGAGTGGATGAGCGAAAAGGCCATCTCTATCGGCCATTATTTTGTGTCTTCTGGCGTCTATACCGTCTTTGGGGTTAGCTGGCCGACCCTGGGTTCGGACCTCCTTACCGACTACTTGTTCCGCGGTCTGGAAGATGAGTTGGGCGGCAAGTGGGATTTCGAGCTCGATCCGGTGCTGGCGGCCAAAAAGATGATCGCCCATATCGACAAGAAGCGCGCCGCTCTGGGCATTGACAAAGCCCGGGAGCGGGTGCTCTACGATATGGCCATGCGCCGCGAAATGGAAGAAGCCGCGGTCGGCGGAGAATAAACCTGCTGGTTGTCTCTGGCCGTTAGCGGGCAGGGAACTTTAAACCACGCTTTACCTTGCTAAGCCGGGTGGCATTTCATATACCACCCGGCTTTTTTTATAGGGGGATGCCACGCGATTGACAAGTTAGCCATAAAATTAATATATATGGGATATGAAATCTGGAAAGCCCGCCCCCCCCCATTACCACGGTCATCGCCAGCGGCTGCGGAACCGCTTCCTGCAGGCCGGTCCGGAGAGCCTGCAGGATTATGAAATCCTGGAATTGCTGCTCACCTTTGCGATTCCCTATTCTGATGTTAAGCCCTTGGCCAAACGCCTGCTGGCCCATTTCGGCTCCTTCACCGGGGTCCTGGATGCCGCTTTTGAGGACCTGGTTAAGGTTGATGGTCTCAGAGATTACTCGGCCACCCTGATCCGCCTGACCAAGGCCTGCGCCGAATATTATTTAAAAGAAGAAGTCCTGAAACGGCAGCGCATTCCGTCACTGACCGCCTTGGTAGATTATTGCCGGGTTTCCATGGGAGGACTTAAGGATGAGCAATTCCGGGTGATCTACTTGAATACCCAGAACGAAATCATCGCCGAAGAGATCGTTCAGGAAGGCACCGTGGACCAGGCCGTGGTCTATCCCCGCAAGGTGCTGGAGATGGCCCTGAAACACAAGGCTACCGGGCTGATTCTAGTCCACAATCATCCCAGCGGCAATCTGACCCCGTCGGCCGCGGATCGCGAACTGACCCAGGCCATTATTCAAGCCGCCGAGGCCCTCAATCTGGTGGTCCACGATCACCTGATCATCGGCCGCCAGGGTTATTTCAGTCTGGCGGAAAATTCTTTAATGTAAGGGACATGGAAGAGTCTAAACAGGCAAACCGGATGCCGGCCAGCCGGACCGAAGTCTTTTTTTGCTGTCCTAACTGTGGTGAGGAATCAATGCTTACCGTAACCCCCGGCTGGAATAAACTCGACTGCCCCTACTGTGCTTATTATCTTATCGTTTACCAGGATGCGGACACCAAGCTGTGGACCCGTACCCCGGGGGTATTGCAATCTCCGTATTGACCGACCCCGGCGCTGGTAAAATTTGTCATTGCCCTGGCCGATTAGAAATTGTTATATAATTTGAGGCGTTAACAGGGTTGCTTCTCTGTTGTCAAGCTTATACAATTATGATTATTTCCTTTAGGGAGAATCACCTCAGATGCCATTAATTGTCCAAAAATATGGCGGCACTTCGGTGGCTAATCCGGAGCGCATTGCCAACGTCGCCAACCGGGTGGTCAAAGGCTGGCGGGAGGGCCACCGCATGGTGGTAGTGCTGTCGGCCATGGGCGGGGAAACCGACCGGCTGATTCAACTGGCCCGGGAGGTGGCCGAAGAGCCCGATGCCCGGGAACTCGACGTTCTGATGGCCACCGGCGAACAGGTCACCGTCGCCCTGTTCAGTATGTTTTTAAAATCTCAAGGCATTCCCGCGACCTCGCTTCTCAGTCACCAGGCTCGCATCTATACTAACCGGGCCTATGGTCGGGCTCGCATCATTGGTATTGATACGGCCCGCATTCTAGAAGAACTTAAAAAAAACCGCATCGTCACCGTTGCCGGTTTCCAAGGCGTGGACGAAGTCGGCAACATTACCACCTTGGGACGGGGCGGCTCGGACACCACCGCGGTGGCCATTGCCGCGGCTTTGAAGGCTGACCTGTGCGAGATCTATACCGATGTCGAAGGTGTTTACACTGCTGATCCCCGCATCTGCCCGCGGTCCCGGAAATTACCCCGGATCTCTTATGACGAAATGCTGGAGTTGGCGTCATTAGGGGCCAAGGTCTTGGAAATCCGGTCCGTCGGTTTTGCCAAACGTTATAATGTGCCCCTGCACGTCCGTTCCAGTTTCACGGAGCGACCAGGAACCCTGGTGACTAAGGAGGATAAAGACATGGAAGACATCCTGGTATCAGGTGTTACCTACAGTAAAAATGATGCCCGGGTTACCATAACCAGAGTGCCCGATGTTCCGGGTATTGCCGCCCGGATTTTCAATCCGATGGCCGCGGCCAACATTGTAGTCGATATGATTATCCAGAATACCAGTATTGAAGGGCTTACCGATCTGACCTTTACCGTTCCCAAAGGCGATCTCAAAAAAACCTTGGAACTGATCCAGCCGGTAGCCCAGGAAATCGGCGCCGATAAGCTGCTCAGCGATGAACATATTGCCAAGATCTCGATCGTCGGGGTCGGCATGCGCAACAACGCCGGGGTGGCCTCCCGAATGTTTTCCACCCTGGCGGCCCAAAATATCAATATCCTGACGATCAGCACCTCGGAGATCAAAATCTCCTGTGTTATCGAAGACAAATATACCGAACTGGCGGTGCGGGAGCTGCATGACGCCTTTGGCCTGGAGCATGTCAGACCTCGAAACACCCTAAATTAGTCAGGAGAGGTTATGCGACGCGTTAAAATCTATGATACCACCCTGCGCGACGGCACTCAGGCAGAGGATTTTAATCTCTCCTTGGGAGATAAGATCCGCATTGCCCGAAAATTGGATCAGATCGGAGTGCATTATATCGAAGGCGGGTGGCCGGGGGCTAATCCCAAGGATAATGATTTTTTTCTGGAGATCCGCAACTATGCCTTGAATAATAGCCGCATTACCGCTTTTGGCAGCACCCATCATAAAGACAATCTTCCGGAAAATGATCCCAATCTCCTGACCCTGATCGCCAGCCAGGCGCCGGTAATCACTATCTTCGGCAAGTCCTCGACTTTTCAAGTCAAGGAAGTGTTGCGCACCACCCGCGAACGCAATTTGGAGCTTATCCGCAACTCCTCAGCATTTCTCAAATCAAACGTAGAGGAGCTAATTTATGATGCCGAGCACTTCTTTGACGGCTTTCGGGACGATCCCGAATATGCCTTACAAACCCTGGAGGCCGCTATCCAGGGAGGCGCGGCCTGTCTGGTCCTGTGCGATACCAATGGCGGCACCGTGACCTCCAACCTGATCGAAATCATCAAAACCGTGCAGCAGCGCTTTCCCGGAACGCCATTGGGGATCCATGCTCATAATGATGCGGAGATGGCGGTGGCTAATAGCATAGCCGCGGTGGAACTGGGCTGTGAACAGGTCCAGGGAACCATCAACGGTTTTGGCGAACGCTGCGGCAACGCCAACCTGTGCTCGATTATTCCCACCATCAAATTGAAATTGGGACTGGATTGTATTACCGACCAGCAATTGACCCGGTTATGCGAAACTTCCCGTTATGTCACCGAACTGGCCAACCTGCGCCATAATCGCTATTTGCCTTATGTCGGTCGGAGCGCCTTTGCCCATAAAGGCGGCATGCATGCCGCGGCGGTGATGCGCAATCCGCGCGCCTATGAACATATCGACCCGGAACTGGTGGGCAATGAGCGCCATATCCCGGTATCCGAGCTGTCCGGCAAAGGCAGTATAATTCTCAAAGCGCGAGAATTCGGGCTGGAACTGTCGCGTACCGACCCGGTGGTGGAAGACACCCTGAAGAAGATTAAACAGCTAGAACACCAGGGATTTCAATTCGAGGGAGCCGAGGCCTCACTGGAATTATTACTCCGGGAGGCCTTAGGCCAGCGTAAAAAATACTTCCACCTGTTAGGATTCCGGGTTATTGACCAGAAAGTGGCCGAGGATGAACCGCCGGTCCCTGAGGCTACCATCCGGGTGCATGTCGGGGGCAATGAGGTCCACACCGCGGCCATCGGTAAAGGCCCGGTCAATGCCCTGGATAAGGCCCTGCTCAAAGCCCTGACCCGGTTTTACCCCCGCCTGGCCGAAATGCGCTTAGAGGACTATAAAGTGCGGGTCTTGCCTGACTCGGAAGGGACCGGGGGGACGGTCCGGGTGCTGATTGAGTCCGCCGATAATGATTCCCGCTGGGGCACGGTCGGGGTTTCCTTCGACATTATCGAGGCTTCCTGGCAGGCCCTGGTGGACAGCATCAATTACAAGCTTTTTAAGGATGAACGTCAATCCGATTAGCCCGCAAACTCGCCTCACTTACTCCCAACAGGGAGTAATTCTGCTGCTCGGCACCGTCTTATTGGGACTGGTGCTGGCGCGCTACGGCCTGGGCCGGGTGGCCCGGGCTCCCTCCCCACCCGTAAAACTTTATTGGGTGGAGATCAGCGGCGCGGTGAGTCGGCCCGGTGTCTATAGCTTCAGCCATCCCCCAGAGCTGCATTACCTCTGGGCGCGGGCCGGGGGTCCGGGCTCCCCGCCCGTCTTTACCAGCCCCCTAATGAGTGGCAGCCGGATCATGGTGGCTGCGGATGGGGCGCTTAGGCAAGATCGGATGTCGGGAGCGAAACTGCTGGTGCTGGGCCTGGCCCTGGATCTCAACCAGGCCCGTGCCTCAGATCTGGAGGCCATCCCTGGCATCGGCCCGGTGCTGGCGGAGCGAATTATCCAATACCGTGACACCCACGGCCCCTTTATGCAGATCGAGGAGTTGAGTAAGATTAAAGGTATTGGGGCGAAAAATTTAGCAACAATACGGGAACATTTAATCCTCAATATAGCTAAAGAAGAAAACTGACTATAACTGCCTATACTTTTTGAATTTATTTTCTATGGTAAAAAGCCCAAAATTAGAATTTGATACGATCGGTTATTGGTCAGAAATAAAGCTTGAAGTCATAAAGAGGTACGCAACAGCATATTCAACAATTTTTAGTAGTCCTCGGCAGGGCCAGTTTTACCATATTTATATTGATGCCTTTGCGGGTCGAGGTATAAACATTTCGCGGAAAACCGGAGAATTTGTTAAGGGAAGTCCCCTTAATGCATTAGAGGTGGAGCCGCCGTTTAAGGAGTTTCACTTTATAGACATTGATGGGACTAAAATCAGCGTCTTAAAAGATTTAGTCGGGCATCGCCCTGATGTTCATTTTTATCATGGTGACTGTAATAATATTTTGCTGAAAGAAATTTTTCCTAGAGTTAAATACGAAGATTATCGTCGTGGTCTCTGCCTATTAGACCCATATGGGTTACATCTTAACTGGGAAGTAATTGAAACTGCTGGTCAGATGAATACAATAGATATGTTCCTTAATTTTCCGGTAATGGACATGAATCGAAATGCTCTTTGGAGAAATCCGGAAAAGGTTACTAAAGATCGCATCGCAAGAATGAATGCTTACTGGGGTGATGAATCTTGGCGAGATATAGCTTATAAAGTTAGACCCACCCTTTTTGGCTGGGATGTTGAGAAAGCAGGGAATGAGGCTATTGCGGAAGCTTTCAGAGAAAGACTTGTTAATGTTGCAAATTTTAAAAGAGTGCCACCACCTTTGCCTATGAGGAATAGAAGAGGTGCAATAGTGTACTATCTATTTTTTGCAGCCCAAAAAATAGTATCAGAAAATATCATTGAGAGTATATTTAGGAAATATCAAAACCGGGGAGCCAGATAATGGCTAAAACCTCTATCGAGTGGACCCATTCTACCTGGAATCCAGTAACGGGGTGTACTAAAATTAGTCCTGGTTGTCAGCATTGTTATGCTGAGAGAATATCTATAAGATTGCAGGCAATGGGGCACACAAATTACAAAGCTGGATTTAAACTTGCTATTCATGAGAATATGATCGAAACGCCTTTATTCTGGAAAAGGCCACAAATGATTTTTGTTAATTCAATGAGTGACTTATTCCATGAACTTATACCCTTAGAGTTTATTCAACGAATCTTTGATACTATGCGGCGTGCATATTGGCATAATTTTCAAATCTTAACTAAGCGTTCTCAGCGATTATTAGAACTAAACTCAGCGCTTGATTGGCCAGATAACGTATGGCTTGGAGTCAGTGTTGAAAACTCAGATTATACATTTCGGATCGACCACCTAAGAAATACTGGAGCCTTTATAAAATTCATCTCTTTTGAACCACTCCTTGGACTGATCTCAGATTTAAATCTTAATGGAATTCAATGGGTTATAGTAGGAGGGGAATCAGGGCCAAAAGCACGACCTATGAGAGAGGAATGGGTGATAAAAATCCAAGAACAATGTCATCTATCGGCAGTGCCTTTTTTCTTCAAACAATGGGGTGGAGTGAACAAGAAACGCGCAGGCCGTATTTTAAAAGGTCGTACATGGGATGAATTTCCAAAACCCGTTAATCAAATTGCTCAATCAGAGATATTTTGATACCTCTGGAGATCAGTTTTAGCATTATTGGTCAAAAGGAGAACTTACCATGACCGCTGAACCCAAGCCGCAGACTTATTATTCGCAAGCCGAAATTGCCCAATTATTAAGTTCGGAAAGCCCGATCAAAGCCGAAAGAAGATCATATCAACCCTGTCTATGTGAGCGCCTGCAGTCGGGAGCGGGTGGGACCCGTCCCCTGGGCGGGTTTGAGTTGGAGGTGTTGCGGTCCGCCCAGGAGCAGTTGCCGTTGGTCAGTCAGAATAAATTAATAGAGATTGTCACTGGTCAACCGCAGTTCCGTCTTCAGCAACCCTGCCGTCTCGGCATTGTGCTGTCCGGGGGGCCGGCTCCGGGCGGCCACAATGTCATTGCCGGGGTTTTCGAGGCGGCCAAACAGGCCCACCCCGATAATCGCCTGATCGGCTTTCTGGCCGGGCCCAAGGGGATCATCACCAATAAGCATGCGGAAATTACCGGCGAGATGGTGGCCCATTACAAGAACTCCGGCGGCTTTCACATGCTGGGCACCGGTCGCGACAAGATCGACACCCCGGAGAAGATGGAGCAATGCCGCCAGACCTGCGCTGACCTGCAACTATCTGGCCTGATTATCGTCGGCGGCGATGATTCCAATACCAATGCCGCGTTCCTGGCGGAAAACCTGCACGATCTGGGGACCCGGGTCATCGGCATTCCCAAGACCATCGACGGCGACCTGCAGGTGCCTGGTCTATGTCAGATTCCCTTCGGCTACCACTCCGCCTGCATGTCCTTTGCCACCGAAGTCGGCAACCTCAACTCGGATTGCAAATCAGACCTGAAATATTGGCATTTCAACCGTTTGATGGGCCGCAGCGCCAGCCATATCGCCCTGGAAGTAGCATTTCAGACCCATCCTAATGTCATCCTGATCGGCGAGGAAATCGAAGAAAAAGAACTGACCATTCATGAAGTGGTGCGGTTGATCGCCGATATCATCGTGGAGCGCGCCAAAATCGGCAAAAATTACGGCACCATCCTGATTCCGGAGGGGATTTTAGAGTTTATTCATGAAATTAATTGTCTAATCATTAAAATCAGTTATATCATTGCCGCCTATAATCGCGAAGCCGTCGAGGAAGAGTCTTTCCATAAGCTGCCGTTTGAAGATCAGGTGCAACTGATTGATAACAGTGATATCTGGAGAGATTATGACAGCCGCATCTTTTTAGGATTGCCGCCCCGCCTGCAAACCGGCCTGCTGTTGCCGCGGGATGCGCACGGCAACTTTCAATATGCTCTGGTCAATACCGAAAGAATCCTGCTGGATATGGTGGCCACCTATCTGCGTAAACAGCGGGCCCGGGGGATTTATAAAGGCAACTTTCGGACTCAAAACCACTATTACGGCTACGATGGCCGGGGGACGTTCCCGACCAAGTTTGATTGCGATTATGCCTATAATCTGGGGCACACCGCCTTCAGCCTGCTGGCCAACGGCGCTACCGGTTATATGGCGGCCCTCAAGGACTTGCATAAGCCCATTGCCGAATGGCAGCCCATCGGCATCCCGCTGGCGCCGCTGATGCACCTGGAAGAGCGCAAAGGCCGCCTGGAACTGGTTATTCAGAAGCAAAAGGTCGAATTGGAATCTCCGGCCTTTCAGATCCTGGCCCAGGAACGGCAAAAGTGGGCCATGGAGGATGATTACCGGTTTCCAGGGCCGATCCAGTTTTCCGGGGCCGGGGCCGATGCCAAGCCCATTACCCTGATGCTCAATGCCCTGGGGGCCTAATACTTAAAATCGGTTAGGCAGAGATCCTTTATCCCCTGTTTATCAGGTTGTTGTAGGGAGTTGAAGTTCAAAGTTTAAGGTTCAAAGTATAAAGTGGAACCCTTAGCCAAACGCTTGGCGGAAAGGTCTATGGTGTATTAACCCTTTAATTACCCTTTAATACCAAGTTGTCATTCAACTGCAGCCAATCCATTACTTAAGGCATTGATTAGATTAAGCATTTCAACAGAAAACCGAAAACCGAAAACCGAAAACAGTTTAATATGGGGCACTTAACCTGAGCCATGCGGGTTTTGGGGATTGAGAGCTCCTGTGATGAGACCGCCGCGGCGGTGGTGGCGGATGGCCAGGTCGTGCTGTCCGACATTGTCGCCACCCAATTCGATCTGCATGCCGCTTATGGCGGGGTAGTCCCGGAACTGGCAGCCCGGCGGCACCAGGAGAATATCCTGCCGGTAATCCGCGCCGCCCTATACCAGGCCGGATTGACCCTGGATGACCTGGACGCCATTGCCGTAACCCAGGGGCCGGGGCTGGTCGGGGCGCTGGTCATCGGCTTTGCAGTCGCCAAGGCCCTGGCCTACGCGCGGAACCTGCCGATCGTTGGAGTTCACCACCTCAAGGCCCATATCCTGGCGGCCTACCTGGAAGCCCCGCCGCCCAGCTTCCCTTATGTCGCCCTGGTGGTTTCCGGCGGCCATAGCAATCTTTATTATGTGGAAAGCTTCCAGGACATGCAGCTCTTGGGTCGGAGCCGCGATGATGCCGCCGGCGAGGCCTTTGATAAAGTGGCCAAGCTCATGGACCTGGGTTATCCGGGCGGCGTGGCTATCGAAGCCCTGGCCGCGCCAGGGGACCCCACGGCCTTTCAGCTACCCCGACCGCGGATCGAACAGGAGCCATTGACCTTCAGCTTCAGCGGCCTTAAAACCGCAGTGGCCTATCTGCTCAAGAAAAACCCAGAGATCCGGCATCCCGATCACCGACCGGGGCCTGCTGACCTGGCCGCCAGCTTTCAGGAAGCCGTGGTCGACTCCCTGGTCAGCCGCGCCCTGCTGGCGGTAGAGCAGACCCATAGCTCCAGGCTGGTGGTGGCGGGCGGGGTCGCCGCCAATCGCCGTTTGCGTCAGGAGCTGCAGGCCCAGACCGAGGCCGCCGGCATCGAGCTATCTATCCCGTCTCCGCAACGCTGCACCGACAACGCCGCCATGGTCGCGGCCCTGGGCTATTATCTGCTCCAGGCCGGGGAGCGCTTGGATCTGAACGGGGATGTGTTTGCCCGGGGGTAAGAGGTGGAGCCTGGCAGCAAGCCCAGGCATAGAGCCTGAGCCGAGGGCGCTATTAGGCCGCCCAGATGTAATCAATGCAATATTTTTGTAGCGGCTTGATTTATCAAGCCCTTCTGTACGTGCCCAAGTACAACTTGGGCACGAGAAAGATATTTGTATGTGCCCGGGTGCAAGTTGAACACGAGGGAAAATATAAAGGCGTAACCCATTTGGATTACGCCTATTTCTTTATTCTTGGTGCCGAAGGCGGGATTTGAACCCGCACGGGTCTCCCCACCACCCCCTCAAGATGGCGTGTCTACCAGGTTCCACCACTTCGGCGCGGTTGGTTATTTTTGCTGAGGCTCGGACTGGCCCTGAGCCGGAGGGGACGCCGGACTGGGGGCCGCTGGAGCCGACTGGCCTTCCACGCCGGTCATGACCGACGGTCCGCCCTTATGGCTCAAGAAAGTCAGACCCAAAGAGGTGAGCATAAAGATGATGGCCGCCGCGGCTGTTACTTTAGCCAGAAACGGTGCGGCTCCGGAACTGCCAAAGACCGTCTGGCTGGTGCCGCCGAAGACCGCCCCAATCTCCGCCCCCTTGCCTTTTTGCAGCAGGACGAAAAAGATCAGGGCAACACAGACGATTACATGGATGATGATAATTATCGTATTCATAATATTATCATTTTAATCCAAAATATTAACCAAAAGCAAGAGGATTTGTTATCGCTGGCCCAGGGCCGCGAGGCACAGAAAAGACTCGGCCTTTAGTGATGCGCCTCCCACCAGGGCCCCGTCGATGTCTGTTTCTCCGATCAACTCGCGGATATTGTCCGGAGTGACACTGCCCCCGTAGAGCAAGCGCAGACTTCCGGCTACCTCTGCCCCGAAATGGTCCTGGAGCAGTTGGCGGATAAAGCCATGGACCTCCTGAGCCTGCTGGGGGGTGGCGGTATGGCCGGTGCCAATCGCCCACACCGGCTCGTAAGCCATGACCAAGCGTTCGACCTGGCCGGCGGTTAAACCGGCCAGTCCTTCCTGAATCTGGTTCGAAATTCGGCCCAGGGTTTCGCCGGCCTCTCGTTCCTTAAGGGTTTCCCCGATACAGACGATGGGTTTCAGACCGGCGTTTAAGGCGGCTGTGATTTTGCGGTTGACCGTATCATTGGTCTCGCCAAAGTACTGCCGTCGTTCCGAGTGACCGATAATCACATACTGGCAGCCGACATCGACGAGCATCTGCGGCGAGATTTCCCCGGTGAAGGCCCCCTGGTTCTCCCAGAAGGTATTCTGCGCGGCCAGTTTAATCGGAGAACCGGTCAACACCTGGGCTACCGCGGCTAGGGCAGTGAAAGGTGGGGCCAAGACCACTTCCGCGGGCGGTGGATCACTGATTCCGTCTCGGACCGCCTGGGCCAGAGCCTTGGCTTCGGCGACGGTCTTATGCATCTTCCAGTTACCGGCAATGAGCGGCAATCGACTCTGGGGAGTATTCATCATCATGCATCCGGATGCTTTTTGTGCCATTCCTGTAAAGCGACGATGCCGGGGAGTTGTTTGCCTTCCAACAGCTCCAGAAAGGCCCCGCCACCGGTGGAGATATAAGAGAATTTTTGCAATTCCCCGGTTTTGTGAATCGCCACATCGGTATCGCCGCCGCCGACAATGGTCAGGGCAAAGGAATTGGCGACGTTATGGACCATGGCCTGGGTGCCGCGGCTAAAGGCATCGATTTCGAAGGCTCCCATCGGCCCATTCCAGACTACGGTTTTGGCATTTTGCAAGGCTTCGTTAAACAGAGTCACGGTGGCCGGGCCAATATCAGCGATCACCCAATTTTCGGGCACTTCTTGCACCGGGGTGATCTTGGTTTCAGCCCGGGAATCAAAGGCATCGGCGACCACACAATCAACCGGTAAGTAGAATTTTACCCCTTTTTCCAGGGCGGTGGCCATCAGTTTCTTGGCCGCGTCAATCAGATTGTCGTCGACCAGCGATTTGCCGACCTGATAACCCTTGGCCTTGAGAAAAGTATTGGCCATGGCCCCGCCGACGATCAGTTTGTCAACGTGGTTTAATAGATTGACCAGGGCGGTCAGTTTGCTGGAGATCTTGGCGCCGCCGATCAGGGCCACCAGCGGCCGGGCAGGATCTTCCATGGATCTATGGAAATAACGGACTTCGTCACGCATCAAGAATCCCGCCACACAGATCGGCGCATAATGGGTGACGGCTTCCACCGAGGCATGGGCCCGGTGGGCGACGGCAAAGGCATCATTGACATAAATATCAATGCCTTGCATTAATTGTTGGGCAAACTCGGGGTCGTTTTTTACCTCCCCGGGGTGAAAGCGCAGATTTTCCAGGAGCACCACATCTCCCGGTTTCATGGCTTTGATGATTTTCTGGGTTTCGGGACCGACACAATCCGGGGCAAATTTAACCCGTTTATGAATGAGCCGGGAGAGCCGCCGGGCTACCGGGGCTAAGGAAAGATTTTCATCTGGTCCGTTTTTAGGGCGTCCCAGGTGCGAAGCCAGAACTATTTTGGCATTTTCATCCAGGCAGTAATTTATGGTCGGCAATACCGCCCGGATGCGGGCGTCATCCGTAATATTCCGATTACGATCCAAGGGAACATTAAAATCAACTCGGATAAACAAGGTCTTGTCTCTGATATCGACTTCATCAATCGACTTCACCGGATGCTCCTTTTGATTTAAAGGTTAGCAATCAAAGGGCTAGTTGCCCAGGTGTTGTCCCAAATAAACCGCCATATCAATCATGCGGTGTGAAAAGCCTGATTCATTATCGTACCAAGTCATGACCTTAACCAGATTGCCGCCCATGACATTAGTTAATTCCGCGTCCACGATCGATGAGTAAGGGGAACCGTTATAATCAATAGAGACCAAGGGAAGCGTAGAGAAGTGTAAGATGCCTTTTAAGCCTCCAGCCGCGGCCTGGGCCAGAGCTTGATTAACCTCCTCTATAGAAGTGGATTTTTTGACTTGAGCTACCAGATCTACCACCGAAACATTGGCGGTCGGCACCCGGACTGCCAAGCCATCCAAACGTCCCTGTAGTTCGGGAATGACCTCGGTTACCACCCGGGCGGCGCCGGTGGTGGTGGGCACCATCGATAAGGCCGCGGCCCGGGCCCGCCGCAGGTCCTTATGGGAGCCGTCTAATAAACGTTGATCCATGGTATAGGAATGGATGGTAGTCATCAGGCCGTATTCCAGGCCAAAATTATCGTTAAGCACCTTGGCCACCGGCGCTAAACAGTTGGTGGTGCATGAGGCATTGGAGACGATCTGGTGTTTGGCGGGATCATAAGTCTCATGGTTAACGCCATAGACAAAAGTGGCGTCAATTTTTTTACCCGGTGCGCCGATAATGACTTTCTTAGCGCCGGAGGCCAGGTGCCCCTCATTGGAGATGCGGTCCCGGAAGGCGCCGGTTGATTCCAAGACAATCTGCACTCCTAAATCTCTCCAGGGTAATTGATGCGGGTCATCAATCCGGGTAATTTGGATTTCTTTGCCGTTGATGATCATGCTATCGGCTTTGGCCTCTACAGTGCCGTGAAAGGGGCCGTGGATGGAATCATAACGCAGCAGGTGGGCCAGGGTTTCCGTATCGCCCCGACTGTTGATCGCCACTAAATCAACATCTTGGCGCTCGGCCAGGCTGATACGGGCGAGATAGCGGCCGATACGGCCAAAACCATTGATAGCAATTCTAATTGGCATCTAAGGGCTCCTTTCCTGAAGAACCTATTTCGGAGGCGTGGGGAATGAAGTCTTGGAATTTGCCAAGACTTTTATTATATGGTAAATGTTAAAAAACCTTTCCCCTTCCGTCAAGGTTTTTTCATGCGCGGCCACCCCAGCCAGGGCTTTAGAGGCGAGAATGGTGGCCTCAGAGCCGGGTAATTTGATCGGGTTGAGTCGTTTTATATTTTGCTTATGTGGGGTTTTGTATTAAAATCATAGGGCTAAGATTAAATTCATTTAAACCAATAGGGCTGTTCATATGATCAATCTGATTCGCCAGCTCGGTCGTCAGACCCTTAGTCTGGTTCAGGAAGCTGGTCGGATGCAATTATTTCTCCTGGAAGCTCTGGGGCTGTTTTTTATACCGCCGTACCGGCCCCGCAGTATCATCAAGCAGCTACAATTTATTGGCGTCAGATCGAGCTCAATTATTCTGCTTACCGGTGCCTTTACGGGCATGGTCCTGGGATTACAGGGCTTTTATACCTTAAGAAAATATGGTTCTGAGGGCGCTCTGGGCTCCGCGGTGGCCTTAAGCCTGGTACGGGAACTAGGCCCGGTGTTGACCGCCCTGATGGTTTCCGGTCGGGCCGGTTCGGCGATCACTGCCGAAATCGGTATTATGCGGATCACCGAGCAGCTTGATGCCCTGGACACCATGGCCATCAATCCCATGCAATATGTGGTGATGCCCAAGATAATCGCTGGGCTGCTGGCCGTGCCGTTGTTGACCGCCATCTTCAATGTGATCGGCATCTGGGGTGGTTATCTGGTGGGCGTGGTCTTACTAGGAGTAAGCTCGGGGAGCTACTTCTCCGGCATGGTTCAAAGCGTGGAATCTTTGGACGTCAACGGCGGCATCGTCAAATCCCTGGTTTTTGGTCTGACCATAATGTTGGTTGCCTGTTACAAAGGTTATTACACGGCGCGCGGCGCCGAGGGGGTCAGTCGGGCCACTACCCAGACCGTAGTCCTGTCTGCGGTGTTGGTACTGGGCTGGGATTATATCCTGACCTCATTTTTCATGTAAGCTAATGATTAGAATCGTTGATTTATCTCGCACCTTTAACGGCCACGCGGTCCTGGACGGCATCAATCTGGAAATACTCCAAGGCGAGATCACCGTTATTATCGGCAAAAGCGGGGTCGGCAAAAGTGTCTTGCTGAAGCATATCATTGGCCTGCTTAAACCTGATCGCGGCCAGGTGCTAATCGAGGGGCAGGATATCACCAAGGCCCGGGGGGCAGACCTTAAGGCCTTGAAACAGCGTTTTGCCTATCTCTTCCAGAATGGGGCCTTGTTCGATTCCTTGACGGTGTTTGAAAACGTGGCTTTCCCCCTACGAGAAAAGACCAAACTGCCGGAAGCCGAGATTATCAGCCGGACCAAGGAACGGCTGGCCCAGGTGGCTTTAAGTCAAGAAGTGGAGAACAAGTATCCGGATGAGCTGAGCGGTGGCATGAAGAAGCGGGTCGCTCTGGCCCGGGCCTTGATTCAAGAGCCGGAGATCATTCTCTTTGATGAACCGGTAACGGGTCTGGATCCGCCCATGACTAATACCGTCTTTCACCTGATCACCAAAACCCATCAAGCAAGCGGCTACACGGCGTTGATCGTCAGCCACGATATTCCGGAAATCTTCGGCATTGCCGATCACGTGGCCATGCTTCATAAAGGCCGCATTATCGCCTACGGCTCCCCGGACGAGATCCAGCGGGAAACCAACCCGGTAGTCCAGCATTTCATTCAGGGGGAACCGGATTTTTTGGAGGAATGAGTTTAACGCTATGAAAAAAGCCAGTCTTGAGTTGATTGTCGGCCTGTTTGTCCTGATCGGTTTAGTCTGCCTGGCCTACCTGGCGGTACATCTGGGGGAATGGCAATTGTTCGGCCGCGGCTATCAGGTAAAGGCCGAGTTTGACAACATCTCTGGTCTGAAAGTCGGGGCGCCGGTCGAAATTGCCGGGGTCGAAGTAGGTCGCGTAGAAGCCATCCAGGTCACCGAAGATAATCTGGCCCACCTGACCCTGAACCTCCGTAAAGGGGTGCAAGTTTACGAAGACGCCATCGCCTCGATTCGGACCAAGGGAATTATCGGTGATAAATTCGTCAAGCTGATGCCCGGCGGTTCTGAGCGGTTGATTCCCCCCGGCGGCAAAATCCGGGACACCGAGTCCGCGGTAGAATGGGAAGAGTTGATCAGTAAATTTATTCATGGCAAGGTCTGAATTAGCCGATAAAAGAACGAGGCTCTAGTCTTCGGGAAATTTAGGCGATTCAACGGAGGAAATTTATCACAGCCCGGGACGATTACCATATCGAGCGGGCGGAGTTAATTTACGCCACTGGCGATTAGCTGGTAGTGGCAAATTACGTTTAGAAGGAGTGAGGTCCGATGCGAGGTTTTATGCGACCATTGGCGGTTAGCGTCTGCTTTTATCTGGCTCTGGCCGTGGTTACTCCGGTGGCCTGGGGCAGCGCGGCCATGGATCAATTAAAGTCCACGGTGGATGAAGTCATCAGCATCCTGGCGAATCCGAGTCTGAAACAACCCGGGCAGGAAAAACGACGCCTGCAGATGGTGAAACAGGTTATTGATCAACGCTTTGATTATGCCGAAATGGCCAAACGGAGTCTCTCCCGACATTGGCAGTCGCTCAGCGCCAGTCAGCAGGATCAGTTCGTCCGACTATTCAGTGAACTTCTGGAGCGGTCCTATTCCAGCAAACTTGCCGCCTATTCCAATGAACGAGTAATCTATCAATCGGAACGCGTTGATGGCGACTATGCCGAAATCCGCACCGTCGTACCCCGGACTAATGATCAGATTCCCATGAATTACCGTTTGATCAACAAAGGCGGCAAGTGGTGGGTCTATGACGTCGTGATTGAAGGGGTCAGTCTGGTCAGCAATTACCGGAATCAGTTTGGCCGCATCATCCGGGAATCATCCTACCAGGAACTGGTGCGCCGGATGCAGGCCAAACTCAGGGCCCAACAAACCAGTGAAAGTTTATAATTAGCACTCATCCGGAAACTCCCCCGCCCCCGGTGGAAGGGGGTTGGGGGAGGGGGCATAAATTTTAAGATATTGAAATGATATAATATTTATCACCCCACCCTTACCCTCCCCCATCAATGGGGAGGGAAACAATGGTTTTCCGGATGGAAACTAATTAGCGGCCAGGCGGGCCATGAGCCGGCCTGGCTCTCAGGTTAAGTTTAAGGCAGGATAGCAAGGTTGGCGGGCATGTTGCTCACTAACCCGAGGGTAATTCAATATCTCGCGGATATTTGCCTTACCATACCAGAGGTGCACTAGCTCCTTCACTTCTCTGAGCTTCTTTTCCCTGGCAGGGGTCCGAAAGGAGAGGCTAGGGGGGATAAAAAGGTTGACCCCCGAGCCTTTTCCTGTTAAATTGGTTAAAATTTAAAATTTTTCGGAGTCTGTGATGGCCAAGATCGCAGATTATTTTACCCAAAGCGACCGCAAGAAGTTATTCTTTGATTATTTGAAATTGTTGGGGATTTTAGAGATTGTGATCTTTATCGTCGTCGCCCTCTGGGCTACCGACGACAAGTATCACCGGGTCTATACCCCCTTCCCCTGGCGGGAGTATCTGTTCGTCGCCTTTGCCTTCCCGGTAATCATCACCTTTCTGATGGGAGTGATTATTACTGGATTTAATTATTTCATGGGGGCGGAAGCGGAACCCACCTCCGAGGTGTCGGCGGAAGTAGTGGCCGATGATCGTCTATCCACCATCGTCGGGCAGATGCGACGTTTACCGTACCTGGGTCTGCTGTTTCTGCTGTTGGTGACCATTCTGGCCCTCTACAATATGAATCATATCATGGGCTGGATCGCCTCCTTAGGCGAAAAAACTTTTGTGTTCTTGAGCTATGTGTTGGCCGGCTTAGGGGTTTTAGTAACCCTCTATATGGCCTTTTTCATGTTCTTTAAATACAAGCTCAATAAAAAACATATGGAATATGAGTATTATTCGGAAATTTCGGACAAGTTCGGGCTGATTATCCTGGATGATCGCACCGTCCTGCATAAGGATGGTAACCTGCTGATTCAGGGTCGAAAATGGCGGCGAGCCCGGCAGGTCGGCAAACTGCCGGACAGCCTCAGGTTAGCTCAGTCCCAGAACCGGCCGGAGGACCAGCTTCCGGTCCCTAAGTGAAGCACCTGCTTCCAGATCTCCAACCCCCGGCCCCGGGGGTTTTTTTTGTCCCCTTGAGGGGGCAAGGCTATCATTCAGCTTCTTTCCCCAAGAGTCTGATCCCCCTGGAGCCGGACGGTGATTTCCGAGCTCGGTTTCAACGCCAGATCTCGCTGTGGGAAGGGGAATTCGACGCCATGCTCATGGAAGATTTCCCAAATTCTAAGCTGGATTTCGCTTTTGATGTTGACTACGCCCTTTTGGGGGTCCCGGATCCAGAGGCGCAACTCCAGATCGATGGAGCTGTCTCCGAAACCGATAAGCCGGGCCACGGGAGCTGGCTCTTTAAGTACCCGGGGTGACTCTGCGGCCGCCGCCACCATCAATTCCATGGCTCGATGCACATCGGAACTATAAGAGATCCCCACCGAGATTTTGAGCCTGGTGCCACGGCCGCTGAAGGACCAGTTAATCACCTTATTGGAAATCAGATCGTCATTGGGGATCAGAAACGAGGTGCCGTCTCGGGTCACCACCGAGACGAAACGGGCGTGCAGGGATTCGATCCAGCCGTAAACGCCGCCAACCTCGATGACGTCGCCCGGGCGGATGGAATTATCGGCCAGAATGATCACCCCACTCACTAAATTGGATACCACTTTCTGCAAGCCAAAGCCCACCCCTAAGCCAACCGCACCGCTGAACAAGGCTAGCAACTGAAAATTAAATCCGACGCTGTCTAAGGCGATCAATATGGTCGCGGTGTACAGCGCGGCTTTAAGGAGCTTGATCATTAAAACTTGCAATTTGGGGGTCAGATTGGGAGCCTTCTCGATTTTGGCCTGGAGAAACTTGCACAATTTCCCGGCCAGGGGGATAATTATGGCTAGCATGATGGCGGCTTTGAGAATGACCCAGATAGACAGGCGGTTGCCACCGGTTCCCAGACCGATCTGATCTAAAAAGGCGATGGTCGGCCGGAGAACGCCCAGGATATCCAGGGCGGCCACGGTCCAGATGGATATTGCCAAGATCTTGTCCCAGACTTTTCCGCCCAAAAACGAGGTTATTAAGCGGATCAGCATCCAGGCCCAGGCCAATTTCATGGCTATGCCCAGGAGGTTATGTCCCCACTGGTTCTGCTGGGCGAACAGGAAAGCTATCCATAACAATACCGCGGCCATGAAGGGGTTGGCGATTTTGGCCAGCTTATCATCAATAAGAGACAAATATGCTTCGTTCGGGATTAATCCGGGCAGGAAGCGCAGCAGCGATCGCCGGAGCCAGCCGCCCAGGATTTTGGCGGCCAACATAATAATAATGATGGTGGCCGCCTGCAGCAAAACTCCCAGGCCGTAATCACCGGCCAATATTTTCTTGGATAATCCTTGCAGCATCGTGGGTAGATCTTGTAGTCCAGCTAACACCTTGATCACCTACCTTAAGATTGTGGGGATAATAAAATTACTGTTTAACCGAATAGTTGCTAATGTTGTCGGAGAATTACATGTGTGGTAATAAGTAATAGTTTAACCGATTACGGCCTTATTTCCTCCTAGAAAACTTCCGATTGCATAATTTTGAGAGGGTAGGGGGCTGACTCGGACATAAATTTGTATTAAGTAACAATAACTTACCTAAGAACAGAACAGGAATCCCAATCATCGGGTGGGTTATGGGACAAGCAGACCAGGTCGATTTCAGTCCTCTGGCGCGTCGGGTGCTGGAACAGCGCTATCTACGCCGGGCCGAAGACGGACGTATCCTTGAAACCCCGGAAGGTCTTTTCCGCCGGGTGGCCCAGACCGTGGCTGCCGCGGAACACCGCTATGGCAGTCCGCAGGCCGCAGCCCGGATGGAGGAGGCCTTTTACGAGGCCATGATGGAGCTGAAATTTCTCCCCAACAGCCCCACCCTGATGAATGCCGGAACCTCGCGTCAGCAGTTGGCCGCCTGCTTTGTGGTGCCGGTCGAAGATAATATGGAGAGCATCTTAGGGGCGGTGCGCGACATGGCCCTGATCCATCAAAGCGGCGGTGGCACCGGGTTTGATTTTTCCCATCTGCGTCCTCGCCGGGACCCGGTGCGGACCACCGGCGGGGTAGCCTCCGGCCCCGTGTCATTTATGCAGATTTTTAATACCACCACCGAGGTGATCAAACAGGGGGGGCGACGCCGCGGGGCCAACATGGGCATCCTGCGCTATGATCATCCCGATATCTTTGAATTCATCCAGGCCAAGGCGACGCCGGGGGCCTTTAGCCACTTCAACCTGTCGGTGGCGGTCAGCGATGCCTTTATGGAACAGGTGGCAAGGGACGAAACCTACGCGCTGATCAATCCTCGCACCGGGTCGGTAACGAAAACGGTTAAGGCCCGCCAGGTGTTCGACTTAATCTGTCAGCAGGCCTTGGAGAGCGGGGACCCGGGACTGATCTTTCTGGATGCCATTAATCGGGCCAATCCCCTTCCCGATTTAGGCCGGCTGGAAGCCACCAACCCCTGTGGCGAACAACCCCTGTTGCCTTACGAAGCCTGTAATCTGGGGTCTATCAACCTGGCCCGGCTGGCGCGCCGGGAGGAGGTTGATTGGCATGAACTGGACCGGCTGGTATGCTTGGGGGTTACCTTTTTAGATGATGTTATTGACCAGAGCCACTATCCGCTGCCGCAGATCGATGCCTTGACTCGGGCCAACCGCAAAATCGGCCTGGGAGTGATGGGCCTGGCAGATCTGTTTATCCGCCTGGGGATTCCCTATGATGCCCCGGAAGCCCTGGACCTGGCTGAACGGCTGATGGCCCATATGCAGGCCACGGCGTTAGCTCAGTCCGAGCAGCTGGCCCAAGAGCGCGGGCCTTTTCCCAATTTCAGCCGCAGCCGTTGGCGTCAGGAGGGCAAACCACCACGCCGTCACGCCACCTTGACCACCATCGCGCCGACCGGCACCATCAGCCTGATCGCCGGCACCAGCAGCGGCATCGAGCCCTTGTTTGCCATTGCTTATATGCGTCGGGCCCTGGAAGGGGAAGAGTTTCTCCAGGTCCACCCGTTATTTATCCAAAAATTGCGTGACGCCGGTCTTGATCCGGATCACTGGCTAGCGCAAATCAGCCCGGTGGGGCGGGTCCGACCCTTTACCGAGTTGCCGGAGTCTTTGCGCCGCTTGTTTCCCACCACTTATGAGGTTACCCCGGAAATCCAACTGCAGATGCAGGCCGCGTTTCAACGGCACGTGGACAACGCGGTTTCCAAAACCGTCAACCTGCCGCCTGACGCCACGGTAGCCGAAGTCGCCCAGGTTTTCCAACTGGCCTACGGCCTGGGGCTGAAGGGGGTAACAGTCTATCGCTATGGCGCCCGGCCCGGGCAGGTGCTCAATCTGCCCCCGGAACCGTTGACTCTGGCCAGCGAATTCTCCGAGGAATGCCGCCTCTGCTCGGTTTAATACTCAGTTACCGTTAAAAAAATTTGCCTTTAACCGTAGGGGCGCAATTCACTGCGCCCTTTAGGGCTTGATAAATCAAGCCCCTACAATCAGGATGTTACTTTTTGATATAAGCCGTGGCGCCCGGTTGCTTCCAGATGGTTTGCCACTCCTGGAACATAGATTCTATCTCAGGTAAAAACTCAGGCTCGAAATCTTTCCAGCCACCACCGGATCAGGCCGCCCAGGACTATGCCCATCCCCAACAGTCCCAAACCATAATAAGTAACATTACCTTGATAGATTCCTGCTCCCAGGAAGAGCAGCGCGGTCAGCAGCACAAACCAGAAGATGCGTTTTTGAGTCTCTCCCAGGCGAGGCCGGGATTTCGTCATCAGGTTGATCTCCTATAAAAGTCAAAACGCGGTAATATTACCGTCATATTAATGGGTTATCCGTCTTCTCAACAAATCTAAACCGGAAATTATTGTTCGCTTAGCCCATATTATTCGCTTGCCGGGCATCGATACTCTAAGCGGTTTCAATATTTGAATTTTATCAAGGCCGGGCCAGAATTTTGTATTAAAATTTTATAAGTTTATTAAATAAGATAACTAAAAATCAAAAATGCTTTGACTTCCTCGGTATAAAAATTTGAACTAAACCTAAGTGAGGGCTAAAGATTGATAGCATATAAAAGCCCCATCCAAGCTTATTTTTGGGGGGATTGTAGCTGCTAACCGGAAGTTGGCATAATGTCTGCATATAGAAAAAAAATAATATAAAGAGCGAGATTCCCCCTTAATCAAAGCTCATATACCATTTTCTCCTTTCTCCCAAAGGTCGGGTTCCCCCTCCCGACCTTTTTTATTGCCCTAATAAGCCGGTGGTCGTGGTCAATCGGGACTGAATAGATATATGGCAGGCAACTGGCGGTAATATTGTTGATAATCCAGGCCGTAGCCGACCACAAAGTCGTCGCTGATCTCAAAACCCCGATAAGCCAGGGGGAGGGGCACGATCCGGCGTTGGGGGCGGTCCAACAGGGTACAGACCCGGACGCTGGCCGGACCTCGGGCTGCCAGGGTACGGACCAGGTACCCCAGGGTCAGGCCGGTATCCACGATATCCTCGACCATCAACAGATTGCGGCCGGTGATCTCTTCGTCCAGATCTTTAACCAACCGCACTGCGCCTTTCTGACAGCCACTGCCCTGGTAGCTGGTGATCGCCAAGAAATCCACGGTCACCGGGATAGTTAGCTGGCGCAGCAGATCGGCCAGGAAAATCACCGAACCCTTGAGAATACCCACTAAGGTCAGGTCTTGCTCGCGGTAGTCACTCGAAATTGCCGTGGCCAATTCCGCGACTCGGGCTTGAATGACGTCGCTGGTCAGCAACACTGGTAATAAGGTTCCGGGCGGCGTCATTGATCAGGTCCGAGCGGCTGGCGCCAGGCCATATTTTTGTAGCAACCGCTGATAATCCTTGCCGTAAAAAAGACGGATGGGGTGCTGGGGGTAAAGCTCCCGAAACAATCTCACCTTGCGGTTCTTTTTGGTGACCAGGCTCTGCTTCATGGTAGTCAATTCAATATACAAGTGATAGTCCTCCAAATAGAAATCCGGGGTAAAACTTTCTACGACGTTGCCCTCGGCATCCCAAACAATGGGGAAGGTATGTGGTTCATAGAGCCATTTAATTCGGTAAAAATCCAGCAGTCGGGCAAATTCGACTTCGCTGTCGTTGGCAAACCGCTGCGCCTGGGCCAATTGATAATCTTCCTGGCCCTCATAATCTTCCAACAGGCCGGCGGCCGATAGTTTGGTCTCAATGCGGCTCAAGGCCCGTTTGAGTTCGGGTAATTGAGCCAGGGGCACGCGCACGGCCGGCGTGGCGGCCTCCGGAGAGGCCTCACGGCTCACTAATTGGAATTCCACATAAGAGGTGCCATCCTGGTGGCTAAGGGTGATCAGCAATTCTCGTCTTTCACTGACGGCAAAACGATGGATCAGTTCAGTTGCGGACCGGGTCAAGCTTTTTTCTCCGCGGCACCAAAGTAAGCCTGGACCGCTTCCAGGTCTAAAGGCGTATAAGGAACCCGCTGCTTGAGGCGGTGAATCCGTTCTAGAGATTCCTGGAGGCGGGATTCCAGGCCGGTGCTCTGGGCTAGCGCGTTATAGGCCGCGGTTATGGCCTCTGGTTTTTCGCAGATCAACAGTAAATCGGCCCCGGCGGCCAGGGCTTGGGTAGCGGCCTCGGCCACCGACCAGTGTCGGCAAATTCCCCCCATCTCCAGGTCATCGGTAATGATTAATCCCTGGAAGCCCAGGTGTCCGCGCAACTGTTCAGTCAAAATTTTCTTGGATAAGGTGGCCGGTCGGTCATCCCATTCCGGCACCAACAGATGAGCGCTCATGATTGCCGGAACCCCGGCGGCTACTGCCTGGCAAAAGGGGAACAGATCCCGTTCCCGCTCTTGGCCCGCACCCCGGACCGTGGGGGTATCCTGGTGCGAATCTAAGGTGGTATAACCCAGCCCCGGAAAATGCTTGGCCAC